>NZ_JBSSDD010000003.1:0-266038 GCF_054060415.1 Thermostichus sp. OS-CIW-32
CCAAGGTTTTCGTGGCAGCAACCCAGTCCAGTTTCTCTGCAGGCGGACCGAGAAGCCTTCTAGCCTGGGAGATGTGTCCCTGTCTGCTTTTAGCCGGCGGGAGAGCTTGCTTTGTCACCTTGGCTCTCCTAGGCTTGCTGGCGAGCGACCGTAAGGCAGTCAGCATTGCTGTTGACCGGGGGAACTTCTGCCCTCTTGGGGGAAAAGGGCTGGGGAAGTAGGGGATTCTCATGCGGACGAAGGGACTTGAACCCTTACGCCTTGCGGCACTAGATCCTAAGTCTAGCGCGTCTGCCGTTCCGCCACGTCACTCTCACCCATGCTAGCTCGCCCTCTGGGCCAGGGCGACCTGTAGGGCAGCAGTCTCAGCATCATCGTCATCTCGAATCGGAATCCCGCTCCAAGTCGCGAAAAAGAGGTGTGCTCAGGTAGCGTTCCCCAAAACTAGGCTGGATCATTACAATCCGCTTGCCAGCGTTTTCCGGTCGCCGCCCCACCTGGATGGCTCCCGCCAAGGCAGCCCCAGTGGAAATGCCGGAGAGGATCCCTTCTTCTTTGGCCAGGCGCCGGCTGTAGACCATGCTCTCTTCATCTTCCACTGGGATCACCTCATCCAGCAGGTCGCGCCGCAGCACATCAGGCACGAATCCCGCTCCGATCCCTTCAATGCGATGAAAGCCGGGCCGTCCACCACTCAAGACGGCACTGGCCTTGGGTTCAACGGCCACCAGTCGAATGGCTGGGTTTTTCCCCTTCAAAAACTCGCCCGCCCCCGTGATGGTGCCGCCGGTACCTACCCCTGCCACCAGGATATCCACTTGACCATCGGTATCTTCCCAAATTTCCGGGCCGGTGGTTCTGGCATGGATCCGGGGGTTGGCGGGATTGGTGAACTGGCCCAACATGTAAGCGTTGGGAGTGCGGCGGACGATCTCTTCAGCCTTCCAGATGGCTTCCCCCATGCCGCCGGCGCTACTGGCCAGGTGCACCTCTGCTCCGTAGGCTTTCAACAGCAGTCGCCGCTCCAGGCTCATGCTCTCAGGCATGACGATGATGAGCCGGTAACCCTTGGCAGCAGCGGCCATGGCCAGGCCAATGCCGGTATTGCCAGAGGTGGGCTCCACCAAGATGGTCTTGCCGGGGGTGATCAAACCGGCCTGTTCGGCAGCCTCGATCATGCTGACGGCAATGCGGTCTTTCACCGAAGCGGCAGGGTTAAAGCTCTCCAATTTCACCACGATCTCGGCCAGGCACCCCTCCGATTGCGGGATCCGATTCAACCGCACCAGCGGGGTGCGACCGATGAGCTGGGTGATGTTGGCGGCGATTTTCATGGCTAACAAAAAGGAAGAAACCATCGCGGCAGTGGGCCCTAGCCCTTAACTCCGGAGCAACCGAGGGCCTTACGCGAGGCTAACCCTTGAATAAGCTCCTTGGCGTGCCCCTTTCAAGATCTCACTGCCCTTGGCCCAGCATTGAGGGGATCCCTGCATTCCTTGAAGTTTTGAGAGGGAGGGCTACAAAACCCCTCCTGAAAATGAATTAGAGTGAGATCACACCGGAAGGACGAGTCCATTATGCACCTGAGTGACATCACTCATCCCAACCAGCTCCGAAACCTGAACCTGAGCCAGTTGCGCAGCCTAGCCCGCCAGATTCGCGACAAACATCTGCAGACGGCTGCCAATTCCCCGGTCGGCTGTCATCTGGGGCCAGGGCTGGGGGTGGTGGAGCTGACCTTGGCCCTCTACAAGACCCTCGATCTGGATCGAGACAAGGTGATCTGGGATGTGGGGCACCAGGCTTATGCCCACAAAATGCTCACCGGCAGGTACCACAATTTCCACACATTGCGCCAGAAGGGGGGGATTTCCGGCTACCTGAAGCGCAGCGAGAGCCGCTTCGATCACTTTGGGGCGGGGCACGCTTCCACCAGCATCTCGGCAGCTTTGGGCATGGCCATCGCTCGGGATCGGCGGGGAGACAACTTCAAGGTGGTGGCCATCATTGGGGATGGTGCCCTGACCGGAGGCATGGCCTATGAAGCCATCAACCACGCCGGGCACCTGCCCAAGACCAACCTAATGGTGGTGCTCAACGACAACGGCATGTCTATTTCCCCCAATGTGGGGGCGATCCCTCGCTATTTAAACCGCCTGCGCCTCAGCCCGCCGGTGCAGTTTTTGGCCGACAGCCTAGAAGAGCAACTGAAGAACCTGCCCCTACTGGGATCCAGCCTCAGCCCAGAAATTGACCGCCTCAAGGAAACGGTGAAGCTGGTTACCGCCGTGCAAAACAACAAAGCCGGCATTATCTTTGAGGAGCTGGGCTTTACCTACGTGGGGCCGGTGGACGGGCACAACCTGGCGGAGTTGTTGGATGCCTTTGAGTTGGCCCACGGCATCTCCGGCCCGGTACTGGTGCATGTAGCTACCGTCAAAGGCAAGGGCTACCCGCCTGCCGAAGCGGAACAGGTGGGGTATCATGCCCAATCCCGCTTCGACCTGGCCACCGGCAAGCCCTACCCGCCCACCAAGCCTAAGCCCCCCAGCTACAGCAAGGTCTTTGGCCATGCCCTCTGCAAGCTGGCCGAGCGGGATCCCCGCATCATCGGCATCACCGCCGCTATGGATACGGGCACTGGCCTGGATAAGCTCAAGGAAAAGCTGCCGGATCAGTTTGTGGATGTGGGGATCGCCGAGCAGCACGCTGTAACGTTGGCGGCTGGCATGGCCTGTGAGGGAATGCGGCCAGTGGTGGCCATTTATTCCACCTTCTTGCAGCGGGCCTACGACCAGATCATCCACGATGTCTGCATCCAAAAGTTGCCGGTCTTCTTTTGCTTGGATCGGGCGGGAGTTGTGGGAGCCGATGGCCCCACCCACCAAGGCATGTACGACATCGCCTATCTGCGCTGCATTCCGGAAATGGTGCTAATGGCTCCCAAAGATGAAGCGGAGCTACAGCGCATGGTGGTGACCGGGATCCAGTACACCAAGGGCCCCATCGCCATGCGTTACCCGCGCGGATCTGGCGTGGGGGTGCCTCTGGCAGAAGAGGGATGGGAACCCCTGCCCATCGGCAAAGCCGAGGTGTTGCGCAGCGGCGGCGAGGTGCTGATCCTGGCCTATGGGTCGATGGTGCATCCCAGCCTGCAGGCGGCGGAGATCTTGAAAGAACACGGTATCTCAGCCACAGTGGTCAATGCCCGCTTCGCCAAGCCTTTGGATACCGAGCTGATCCTGCCTTTGGCCGAACAGAGCCGCTTGGTGGTGACGGTGGAAGAAGGTTGCCTCATGGGTGGGTTTGGCTCGGCAGTGGCCGAAGCCCTGCTCGACGCCGACCTGACAGTGCCTTTGTTGCGCCTGGGGGTGCCGGATGTGTGGGTGGAGCACGCCACTCCCGAGGAATCCTTGGCAGAACTAGGCTTGAACAGTGCCGGGATTGCCGAGCGGATTCGGGCCAAGTTTCAGGCACGAGTTCTCAAGGGATCCCCTGCGGAAGTTCCCACTGTCAATTCCTGAGCCTATTCCGAAAGGCCCATCCGCCGGTTGAACTGCTCGATGGCGGCTTGCTGCAGAGCTTCTGCAACAGGTCTGGTGCGCAGGAGGATCTGCACATCCCGCAGCAGGTTTTCCCGCCACAGATTCTCCCGCAACACCTGCAGGCGGGCATAGTTGGGATCCAAGCGCATGGCCTTTGCCCCCAGTTCCTCAGCCCGTTCGGTTTCTCCCCGAATGTAGAGGGCAGTCGCCAGGGCCAAATAGGGCTCTGCTACGGCATTGTTCATCTCTATCGTGCGTTCCCAGCGATCGATGGCGGCGTCCAGATCCCCCTGCTCATAGTCCACCAAGCCCATGTTGTTCATGGCCGGCCAATAGGCGGGATCCAACTGCAAGGTCTTCTCATATTCCTGCCGGGCCGCATCCCACCGATCCAGCATGAGGTAGGCATTGCCCAGTTGGAAGCGAGCGTTGGGGTTATCCGGTTGCAGGGCCACAGCTCGTTCCAGGGTTTCAGCAGCGGCAAAGTAGCTGCCCTGCCGCAAATAAGCCGATCCCAGCGAGTAGAGGACATCCCCATCTTGAGGAGACAGGGCGCGGGCCTTTTGCAACGAGGCAATCGCCTGCTCCAAGTCCCCCAGTTCTAGGTGGACGTTGCCCAAAACGTAGAGCAGCTCTGAGGAGTTGGGCACCATGGCCACGGCCAGTTGCAGGCGGCGCAGCGCTTCTTCCGTTTGACCAAACTGGGCCAGCCGCAGCGAGTCGGTGGCCAGTTGTAGCGCTTGGGCCTGCATCAAGCCCCCATTGGGCAAAGGGATGTGCAGCAACACCTGGGCCTGGGCAGAGCTCCACCCTCCCATCCCCAACACAACTGCCAGGCCCACCGACAAGGCTCGCCAGGGCCGGACGGATAACCGGAACAACAGTGGCGGCATGATACCCACGCGATAAACAGGCCATGCCCATGTTAGCTGCAACAGCCGGGGATCCCTACGTCTTGGTGTTCTCTTCTGCAGCGGCCATTTGAAAGGGCTCTTGAGCTGCTCATGCTCTTCTGCCTGTTGCTGAGGGTGCCCCGGCTTACACAGAGGTGGATAGGCCATGGTTTACCAGCCGAGAGCAGCCAAATCAGAGGCGCCGCCACCGCCGCCCCGATTGGGTGAGCAGATCTTCGGCAGCCTTCGGCCCCCAGGTGCCGGCCTCATAGGTGAACAGAGGCGGTGCAGCACCGCCGCCATTGCCGCTGCCGGGCTCAGACTCCCAGGCCGATAACACCGGCGTCACCACCCGCCAGGCCGCTTCAACCTCATCGGCACGGGTAAACAGCGTTGGATCCCCCAGCAGACAATCCAGGAGCAGGCGATCGTAAGCATCCGGTGTACTCGCTCCAAAGGCAGTCCCATAGCGGAAATCCATATCCACCGAGCGGGTGCGGATCTCCGGCCCCGGCATCTTGGCCTCAAAGCGCAACGAGATGCCCTCATTGGGTTGGATGCGCAGTACCAGGATGTTGGGACTCACCTCCCGAGCTGCCGATTGGAACAGGGAAAGGGGCACCTGCTTAAAGTGAATGGCCACCTCCGAAACCTTCTTGGGCAGGCGTTTCCCAGTGCGCAAGTAGAAGGGCACCCCCTTCCACCGCCAAGTATCACACTCCAGTTTCAGAGCGACGTAGGTGGGGGTTTTGGACTGGGGATTGACATTGGGCTCCTGCCGATAGCCCAGCACCGGCTTGCCGGCAATCCAGCCAGGGCCGTACTGCGCCCGCACCGCTGCGGCTGCCACATTGCGGGGATCCGCTAGGCGGGTGGCCTGCAGCACCTTGGTCTTTTCGTTGCGCACCCCATCGCTGCGCAGTGAGACAGGTGGCTCCATGGCCGTCAGGCAATAGATCTGCATTAGGTGGTTTTGCACCATGTCTCGCAGGGCGCCGGCAGTGTCGTAGTAGCCGGCCCGATCCTCCACCCCCACCGTCTCCGCCACGGTGATCTGCACATGGTCGATGTAGTTGCGGTTCCAGAGAGGCTCGAAAATGGCGTTGGCAAAGCGGAAGACCAGCAGGTTTTGCACCGTCTCTTTGCCCAAGTAGTGATCAATGCGGTAGATCTGCTCTTCCTGGCAAATTCGCTGCACAAGGCGGTTGAGTTCCTGGGCCGAGGTGAGGTCGTGGCCAAAGGGCTTTTCGATCACCACCCGCGTTTTGGTCGGATCGGCCACCATGCCAGCTGCCCCCAGCTGTTGGATGGCCTGGGCATAGAAGTCCGGCGCCACCGCCAGATAGAACACTCGGTGGCCGCGGGTGCCCCGCTCCTCATCCAACTGGCTGAGCAGTTGCTTTAGGCGCAGATAGCTCTCAGCATCTCCGATATCGAGGCGGCAATAGAACAGGCGGCTGGCGAAGTCCTGCCAGAGGGCCTCCGGCCCCAAGTCCTGGGGGGCAAACTCCTGCACGGCAGCCCGCATCTTTTCCCGATAAACCTCGTGAGTCCAATCGCGGCGGGCCACCCCCACCAAAGTAAACTCCGGCGGCAGCCGCCGCTGCCCAAACAGCCGGTAGTAGGCCGGGAGCAGCTTGCGGGCGGCCAGATCCCCAGAAGCGCCAAACTGCACCACAATGCAGGGATCCGGGGTGCGTTCTTGGTTGAGACCAACGCGAAGGGGGTTTTCTGCCAGGGTTACCATAGGCCAGCTTGGCTCAAAGAGAAGGATTGGGAAGAACCTAGGGCACCAGAGAACCCTCTAGGCAGCGCAGCACTTCTTCCACGTTCTCGCGGCTGCCGATGATAAGGGGCACCCGTTGGTGGAGAGATTGGGGGACGATGTCTAGGATGGCCTCGGTGCCAGTGGTGGCCGCCCCGCCCGCCTGCTCGGCCAGAAAAGCCAGGGGGTTGGCCTCGTACATCAGGCGCAGCTTGCCCTCCGGTTTTTTCTGGGTGCCGGGATAGAGGTAAACTCCGCCCTGCAGGAGAATGCGGTGAAAATCCGCCACCAGAGCGCCGCTGTAACGGGAGATGTAGCCATCGCGGCGGTGAACATACCGGACATAGTTCTGGATCCCTTCGCTCCACTGGCAAAAATAGCCCTCGTTGAGGCTGTAGACGGAGCCGCGTTCAGGAATGCGGATGTCGCTGCGGGAGAGGATAAATTCCCCCAAGCTGGGATCCAACGTAAAACCGTGTACCCCCTTGCCGACGGAATAGACCAATTGGGTGCTGGGGCCGTAGAGAATATATCCCGCAGCCAGTTGGCGACGGCCCGGTTGCAGCAGGTCTTGGTTGTCCGCTTCCGGGCGATCCTCAAGAGGGTGAAGGACGGAGAAGATAGAGCCGACGCTGAGGTTGGCGTCAATGTTGGAGGATCCATCCAGGGGATCGATCATCAGGGCCAAGCGGCTGAGAGAGCAGTTTTCCGGCAGGCGAGCCGGGGTTTTCATCTCTTCCGAGACCAGCCGACACACCAGGCCCGTTTGCTCCAAAGCGCGAATGAAGGCCCGGTTGGCATAGTCATCCATCTGTTGCTGTTCTTCCCCTTGGACATTGACGCTGCCGGTAACCCCCAGCGCCCCTTCGATCAGTCCTGCCTGACTCAGCCGCCGGGCAATCATCTTGCCGGCCAGGGCAATGCGGTTCATCAGGGCGCTGAAGTCTTGGGCCTCTGCCGTAAAACTGCCAAACTGCTGTAAAACATGACGGGAGAGGGTGAGCACATCCCGCAACATCTCCCGTGAGGACTCCGTCCCGCTAACGCGGTCGGCACTGCTGGGCACTGCAGGCGAGGGGAGAGGAGAGCTGAGAACCATACGAGGCTTCGCCAACACGAAGGGGAAACACCAACACCCAGGATCCCTGGCCCCCATGTCTTGACTCGGTCTCGCAAACGCGATTGGAACCTGGGATCCCTTCTATTAGGTAGGCTGGCCGATTCCTGGCGCAGGTGCAGACAACTTACAGAGTTGCTTCAGATTTGGTTTGGATCCCTCTTGCCGGCAGAGCTAGTGTTCCCCCGAAGAGAGGCGGTAGGATGAGTTCTAGCCGTTTTCTTCCTTGCCCACTTCCTCTCGATTCCCTCTGGCAATGATGGCCAATTCTCCGCTCCCACTGCGCAGCCAAGTGGTCACCCAAGGGGTACAGCGCTCCCCCAACCGCGCCATGCTCAGAGCCGTGGGCTTTCGCGACGAAGATTTCGGCAAGCCCATCGTCGGCATTGCCAACGCCCACAGCACCCTCACCCCCTGCAACATGGGGATCCAAACTCTGGCGGAGCGGGCGGAGGCGGCTTTGAGAACGGCGGGCTGTATGCCCCAGGTGTTCGGCACCATCACCATTAGCGACGGCATCTCGATGGGCACGGAGGGGATGAAATACTCCCTGGTGTCGCGGGAAGTGATTGCCGATTCCATCGAGACGGTGGTCAACGGCCAGAGCATGGATGGCCTCTTGGCCATCGGCGGCTGCGACAAGAATATGCCGGGGGCGATGATCGCCATGGCCCGCCTCAATGTGCCCTCCATCTTCGTCTACGGCGGCACCATCAAGCCGGGTCACTACAATGGCCGCGACCTCACCATCGTCAGCGCCTTTGAAGCGGTGGGGGAGTTCAGTGCCGGGCGCATCTCCGAGGAAGAGCTGCTGGCGGTGGAGCGCCATGCCTGTCCCGGTGCCGGATCCTGCGGCGGCATGTACACGGCCAACACCATGTCCAGCGCGTTTGAGGCTATGGGGATGAGTCTGCCCTACTCCTCCACCATGGCTGCAGAAGACGAAGAGAAAGCCGAAAGTGCCGCCCAATCGGCCAAGGTCTTGGCAGAGGCCATCAAAGCCAACCTCCGCCCCCGCGACATCATCACCCGCAAAAGCATTGAAAATGCCATCTCGGTGATCATGGCTGTAGGGGGATCCACCAACGCCGTGCTCCACTTTCTGGCCATTGCCCATGCGGCAGAAGTGCCCCTGACGCTAGATGATTTCGAGACCATTCGTGCTCGCGTGCCTGTCCTCTGCGATCTCAAGCCTTCAGGGCGGTTTGTGGCCACCGACCTGCACCGGGCCGGCGGGATCCCCCAGGTGATGAAAATGCTGCTCAACCACGGCCTGCTGCACGGGGACTGCCTCACCATCTCCGGCCAGACCATCGTCGAAGTCCTGCGGGATGTGCCGGACGAGCCTAGCCCGGATCAGGAGGTGATCCGCCCTTGGCACAGCCCCCTGTATCCCCAAGGGCATCTGGCCATCCTCAAGGGGAATCTGGCTCCCGAAGGAGCAGTAGCCAAGATTACCGGCGTCAAGAACCCGAAAATTACCGGGCCGGCGCGGGTCTTCGATTCAGAGGAGTCCTGCCTGCAGGCCATCCTCTCCGGCCAGATCCGAGCAGGGGATGTGGTGGTGATCCGCTACGAAGGCCCCAAAGGTGGCCCCGGCATGCGGGAGATGCTCTCGCCCACTTCGGCCATCATCGGCGCCGGCTTGGGGGATAGCGTTGGCCTGATCACCGATGGCCGCTTCTCCGGCGGCACCTACGGCATGGTAGTGGGCCATGTGGCTCCCGAAGCCTATGTGGGGGGCACGATTGCCCTGGTGGAGGAAGGGGATCTCATCACCATTGATGCCCCGGCTCGCCAGTTGCACTTGCATGTGAGCGAAGAAGAGCTGGCCCGCCGCCGCGCCCGCTGGTCTCCTCCTGAGCCTCGCTACAAACGGGGCACCCTAGCCAAGTACGCCAAGCTGGTCTCCAGCAGCAGCTTGGGAGCAGTGACGGATTTGAACCTGTGGGATTAATTCCTCGTAGCCCTGGCGTCTCAACCTAACCTGAAGCGACTATGAGTGCGAGAAAGCGGCAGAGAGAAGGGATCCCTGCCGCTGGGTTTTATGGGCTGACGGCCTCAGAGACAACTAGGTACCGATGATCCCGCCGTCATTTTTGGTGATCACCACCACCGCCGAGCGGGGGTAGAGATTGGGGTCGTAGTCGGGCCAGCGGGAGAGGATCTTGCCGGCGGCAAAGTCGTCCTCGCTGGTTCTGGCTCCCGGATGTTGCACGTTGATGAACATGGTGCGCTGATCGGGAGTGGTGACCACACCGGTGATCTCCTGCCCAATCGGCCCGGTCAAGAAGCGGCGAATTTCCCCTGTATCCGGATCGGCAGCCAACATTTGGTTGTTGCCAAAAGGCGCAAACTCCCCTTGGTTGAGATTGCTGTCGCTGGTGTCGGTCTGGATCCAGAGGCGACGGCTGGCATCGAACCACAGACCATCGGGAGAGTTGAAGATGTTGTCTTCATTGAGGGGTTGACCTGATAGGGTGTGGCTATCTTCAGGCGGCCCGGCCAAGACAAAGAGATCCCACTCGAAACGGGTGGCTTGAGGCCGGTCGTTGGCTTCCTTCCAACGGATGATGTGACCCCACTTGTTTTTGGGACGGGGGTTGGCAGCGTTCACCTGGTCTTGTTCCCGACGGCTGTTGTTGGTCAGGGTGAAGTAGACCATGCGGGTTTGCGGATCCACCGCTCCCCACTCAGGCCGGTCCATTTTAGTAGCACCGACAAAATCCGCCGCCGTGCGGGTATTCACCAACACGTCTGCTTGGCTGGTGAAGCCGTTTTCCGGGGTCAGGCCGTTTTTCCCAAACACCAGCGGCAGCCACTCCCCTGTGCCATCTTCGTTGAACTTGGCCACATACAAGGTGCCATTGTCCAACAGATGTCCGCCCGCCGTTTCCTTGCGGTAGGGCTCGGCAGAGACGTACTTATAGATGTACTCAAAGCGGGCATCATCCCCCATGTAGGCCACAATCGGCTGGCCTTACACCGGCGGCTGGAACACCACGCCTTCGTGGGCGAAGCGGCCCAGAGCGGTGCGCTTCTTGGGAGTGCTGCTGGGATCAAAGGGATCGATCTCCACCACCCAGCCAAAGGTGTTGGGCTCATTGCGGTAGTCTTGAGTGGCATCCGCAGCGGTGGGGGTGGCATTGAAGCGGATGAACTCGTCTGCCTTGTTGCTGGCCAGCTCCCAGCCGTAGCGAGAAGTCTCGGTGCTCACGCCGTAGCGCTTGTGCTCCCGGGGCAGGTTGGGCTTTTGGTCGGGGCCTTTGCTGGTGTTGCTGAAGTAGCCAGCCCAGTTCTCCTCACAGGTGAGGTAGGTATTCCAGGGAGTGACGCCGTGGGCGCAGTTGTTCAAAGTACCCCGGGTCATTGTGCCTTCAGGGCTGAACTTGGTTTTCACGAAGTCGGATCCCCGCACTGGCCCTTGGATCTCCATGAGGGTAAGACCGGTGATGCGGCGGTTGAGGCGATCCCGCACCACTTCCCAACTGCCATCTCCCTGCTGCTTGATGTGGACAATGCTCACCCCGTGAGCATTCAGCTCTTTCAGCACCTGATCGGGATCGCGGCTGCCGTCAGGATTGGTGGGATACAGGTCGGAATCCAGCTTCTGGCCCACAGCCGCAGCATGCATAAACCGAGGCTCAACGTACTCGTGGTTAAACACCAGCAAACCCTCGGTGGAGCTGCCCTGCCAGGGATCCTTCCCGTCAATGGGGAAGAAGTGCATGCCATCGTGGTGGGTACCCACCTGCATTCCCTGCTCGGCACCAGTGTTTTCCAGCTTGAACTGTGGATAGGTGCCGGTGATGGGAGTACCCCAAGCCAGCAGCGGACGGGCAGTGTAGCCTTCGGGCACCACCAGTTTGTCTTCCGCGCTCACAGGAATTGCCTTGAAGCCCAGCAAAGCACTGCCACTGGCGGCTTTTGCCGATTTGGAAGCACTGTTCAGCGCAGGCAAGCCAAAAAAGGTGGCCACCGCTGCAGCATGCAGCAATTCCCCCCTGCAACACTTGACGCCGCTGCAAACGGCTCTCCAGGATGCTGCTGAAAGTGGGGTTGGGAGAGTGGTTACACATAGGCTCGTCTCCAGGACGAAGCTTAGGGCCATGCGAATGGATACTCACGTTGACTTCTCCTCTTGTCTTGACAAGTTTTGTTTAGAAACTTGACGAGTCTTATAAAAAGCACCCACTCCCTGCGCTAGTCTATCTGCGCATCAGAATTAGGCACTACAACGTTAAGAGGAGACCAAGGCTAGGTTAAGCCTTGCAGGTCTAAACAGTTTCTTTAGATTGAGGCGGCAGTTTCTTAACCGTTTGTTACGATGGGAAGAGGACTTGCCTGATGTCAAGTGAATCAATTGCTGAATCAACTGCGAATGAAGAAGTGGCCTGCAGTCCTTGAATAGCGATTCTTAGGATTCTTTTCGTAACCTAGAGAACAAATACACCCCATCTTGGTGGTACAGAAGCTGGAATTGAGTTTCCTTCTGTAAAGCTTCAATCAGGACACGGGAAAACTCTGGACTGCTGCGCCACCCCGGATGACGGGTGTTGAGCAACACATAATCAAAGGGATCCCACTGAGAGGGCGGGGATCCATTGAAGCGGCCCTCGTCTGTAAAGTAGATTACAGGTCGCTGGGTGAGGTGAGGGCTGATCTCATGGGTGGTGAGGACGCCCCCTTGGGTGGTGATCTGGGCAAGAGCCTGTCGGGTTGCCTGCCAAGTGTCCAGGGAGCTGAGATAAATCGAGCCGAAAAAGGTGTATTTCCCCAAGGCCAAAAAGGCCAGCGCAGACCAGATCAGGGGCAGTTTTCCATCTTTTATAAAATGGCTCTGCAAGGGATGGTTTTTCACATTCTCGATGACAGCTAAGAACAAGAAAGGAACGATAGGCAAAGCGTACTGATGCACCAGATCTCGATAGGCGGGGTTGCTGGAGAGTATATTCAAACCCAGGGTAGGCAGGGCAGGGATCCAGGGATCCCAATGCCGCCAAGAGAGACCCCAAGCCAAAGGCACGACCAACAAAACTCCATAAAGCAGGGTGTCCAGGGAGAAGACTTTGCTCAAAACCAACATCGGCCTCAAGATTAGACTTTGAATAATTTCCACAACAGAATCGCCCAGATAGCCATAGTGGGAAACTGCTGCCGGCTCGCTGCCGCTGAAGTAAGGGATGATCCCAAAAGTGGCTATCCCAAACCAAGCCGATCCTGCCGCAATTGCCGTCCAGCCGCCCACTTGGCAGCGCCATTGCCAGCGTTCTTGAATTCGTCCTCTTTCCCAAAGCAACAGCCAGGCTCCCAGGGCGACAACATTGAGAGACAACACTGCTTTACAGCCGAGGATGCCGCTCAAACAGAGAAGGAACCCCCTCAATTTTCCAGAGCGAATGCAGAGCACAGCCGCCAAGAAAAGGGGAACGGCCAAAACCTCTGGATGAAAATCAAAAAGGTTGGCGTTAAAAATGGCCGGGTAGAGAAGATAGGCCCCGGCAATCACCATTGCTTGACCGGGATTGACCTTGGCCTGAAGTGCAAGGTAATAAATAGCCAATGCTCCCAAGGTTAACGCCAGGGATTGGAGCCCAAACAGCCAATAGACCGAGGGGACAATGCGGTACAAAAAGCTGATGGGATAGAGAATAAAGGCTGCGTGGTCTCCCAAGATGTGGATCCCTCGAATGGTCGAAAACGGAACCTCTCCCCGACTGATTAGATAGATGGATTGGTCGAAGATGCCAAGATCATATCCTCCAGACTGAAACAGGTGATGCCGGACAACACTACAGCCAAAGAGAATGAAGAAATTAAAAATCATGATTGCCAGCAGAAGTGGAGGCAGAGGACGATCCTTCATAAGAACTAGGGCTTTTGATTTATAGATCTTGGCAAGGTAACTTTATCGCTTTTCTCAGCCTTGCGTGACATCCTAGCGAGATCTGGATTCGGCAGAGGCTCCGCCGCAATTCCGGACATTTCTCTTTCCTCGGGAGTATGAGGAATGGCTCAAGCTTGTTGGAGATAACGATACAGATGAGTTAGGACTGGTTACGACAAGAGGGTGTGATTTGGCCCAAGATGGCAGCATGTCTTGCCCCAGTTGCTTCCGGTAAATTGTTGGTCTTACCTTGCCAGGTTTTATAGGCCAATACTGCGAAGGCAAGAGCCTCTTTGGCCTCAGAAGGGATCCCCACTTGGTCGGAAGTCAACAGGGTTGTGGTCGGCAGTTGCTCCTGCAGCAGTTGCATGAGAACAGGGTTTTGGGTGCCGCCACCGCTGAGAATAACTTGATCTGGGGTCGCGGGCAAAAAGTCCCTATAGGCTTGGGCAATGGAGCAGGCTGTGAACCCTGTGAGGGTGGCAATACAGTCGTGAGCAGATATAAATTGGGTCCAAATTTGCTCCAAATAAAGGGATCCAAAATACTCCCGACCAGTGGTTTTGGGCGGTGCCTTTTGAAAATAGGGATCCCGCATCCATTCTGCAACTTTTTCCCAGTGGACTTGGCCTTGGGCAGCCCATTTTCCATCGCGATCAAAGGCTTGTTGTCCTTGGCTGGCCCGCATCACTGCCAGATCGATCAAAATGTTGCCGGGGCCAGTGTCGAAGGCCAAGGGGGATCCCCCACTGCAGAGGCTGGGGAGATAGGTGAGGTTGGCAATGCCGCCGATGTTTTGGGCCACACGATGAAGGTGGGGATGCCTCAACAGCAGCCAGTCCACAAAAGCTACCAAAGGTGCGCCTTGGCCTCCTGCTGCCATGTCCCGCGCCCGAAAATTGCTCACCACCGGGATCCCGGTCAGCTCGGCAATCACCGCAGCTTCACCGATTTGCAAAGTCGAAGCTTCTGGCCCACTGGGGTTATGCCAAAGGGTTTGGCCATGGCTGCCGATGAGATCGATCTGTTGGGGGGTAAGATGGGCCGCCTGGATCCCTTGCAAGGCCGCTGCCGCAAAAGCTCGACCCAAGCGAAAGTTCAAGGTGCAGATGTGATCTACCGTGCCGGTTTTGGGATTCGCAGCCCGCAAAATCTCTGCCCGCAGCGTCGGGGAATAGGGGATTGTTTGGAAATGTATCAACTCCCACTGTAGGGAATCGTCGCCCTCGATGCGGACGATGGCTACATCGATCCCGTCTACAGAGGTGCCCGACATTAAGCCAATGACAATCATTTTGCTGGCGGCTCAACCAGAGGCTTGAGAAGGTCTAAAGTTTTGCCCCCTTTCCCCTTCCCCTTTTTAGGATACAGGCAGGGTATCCAGAGCTACCGTGTGGGGGACTATGAGTGAAGCCATCCGCTACGACCTTCTGTTGGTGGGGGGGAGTTCCTCCAACTTGATCTTGGCCCATCGCCTTTTGGATTTGGCCAAGCTATCCGGGCTAAGAATCTCCATCGCCATTTTGGAAAAAGCCCGCCAATTCGGCGGTCACATCGTCAGTGGCGCCATCTGCAACCTCCAAGTGATCGCCAAGCTCTTCCCCGATTTTGAAAGCCAAGGATTTCCCCACGAAGGCCGGGTGGAAGCCAATCACTTGAGCGTGCTGGGATCCCAACAGCGCTGGGATCTGCCGGAAGCGGTGATCCCGCCGGGATTTCGCAAGCAGGGGCAGTTCATTCTCACCCTCAGCCACGTGATCCGCTGGCTGGCCGAAACCCTGCAGGAAAAAGCCAAAGGGACCCCAAATGTTACCCTCGATGTGTTCCCCGGCTTTGCCGCCCATGAAATCCTCTACGAGGGGGAGCGGGTGATTGGGGTGCGGGCAAGCGATTCCGGCCAAGTTTACGAAGATTGCATCTTTGCCGAACTCACCTGCTTTGGCGACAAAGGCTTCATTTCCAAAGATCTCATCGAGAAGTTTCAACTGCGCCCCAACCCGCAATTGTGGTCGGTGGGGGTCAAAGAGGTGTGGCAGATCCCCCAGTCCCTGCAGGGGCAGGTGTGGCATACCTTGGGCTACCCGGTTTTGGATGGCAGCTTCAGCGGCGGCTTCGTCTATGGCCTCAAAGACAATCGCCTGGCCTTAGGTCTGATCATCGGCCTCGACAGCAGGAACCCCAACCTTAACCCCCAGCAGCGTCTGCAGGAGTTCAAGGCTCACCCCTGGATCCAGTCCCTGATTGCTGGCGGTAGGTTGCTCAAATATGGGGCTGCCGTGATTCCCGAAGGGGGCTACCACAGCCTGCCCACCCGGTTTGGCGTTGAGGGAGCCCTGCTGTTGGGGGATGCGCTGGGGGTGTTGGATGTGGGTAGCTTGGCCGGGGTGGATAACGCGATGGAAACCGGCTATCTGGCGGCGGGCCTCATTCACGATGGCTTCTTGAAAGGAGATCTGCGCATCCAGGCCGACTACCAAAGGGCGGTGATGGAAAGTGCGGTGGGGCAAAACCTCTACCGCAGTCGCTATTTCCGCGAGGCTTTTTTGGAAAACTCCCGCCTGCTGGAAGAATACTTACCTCAGGTGTGCCGCAGCGTCGATGCCGGCCATCCCTGGCTGGGATCCCTGCGCTGGGGTTTACAGGATCCCGTTCGCCGCGGACGAGAAACTCTGCGCGCCTACACCCTGCTCACCGGGCGGGTCAGCCCCAGCGAGCCACCCCCGCGAGGCTATGTGGCCCCCCACGCTGCCATTCAAGCGGATTTTGTGGCCCCCACAACCTTGGCTCCCCAGGAATTGGCCTCTCGACCGGGCTATTTCTCGCGGCCCGATGCGGTTTTTTTTGCGGATCCCCGCTACCCCGAAGGCAACCGTCATATCTTGGAGTTCGACGCCGAAACCTGCCGCCGGTGCATCGCCGCCTACGACAAGCTGAATCGCCCCACCCCCTGCGTGGCCGACTGCACAGCCGAGGTACACCACATCCGCGACCAAAATGGCATCCGCTCCCATGCCATGTCTTTGGAAAACTGCATCCAGTGCCGCACCTGCGAGATCATCTGTCCCCACTTAAACTTGCGGGTCAACCCCAGCTACGAGGGATCCGGGCCGGATTTCTATGGGCTGTAGCCGTTGCTGAGGTTAACTCAGTTCGCTGCAGCTCGCCTGATCCTGGGGGTCTAGCAACTGAGGTGAATGGATCTGGCCATCTTGGCCGGCGATCCCAGGGATCCAAGCAACCTAGGAAATTGGCTAGGTTGAGTTACGGCTTGTTGAGGATCTTTTGTCGGTGAGCGATTCTTTGGATGTCCAGGCTCCTCTGCCCGCTATCTTGGCCGATCTGCAAAAAGCCCTGGGATCCCTGGGGTTGGGTTATCTCCAAGTACAAGCGCGGCTTTCCGGCCACCGCCTGTTGCTGCGTCTAGAAGGGGATCCCCTGCCTGAGCCGAATGCTTTGCTGGAGAGCCTCTCGCCGGCCTTGGAGCAAATGGCGCTGACCCACAGGCAGCGTCAGGTGGAGCTGTTTGGCTTTCTGGCCAATGAAGGGATCCCAGAATGGCACTGCGAGTGGCGCTACCAGCCCCAGCCCAACCCCAACAGCCCTCTGTATCGCGCTCAGCGGGGGGATGGGGTAGCCATCCAGCAGGTGTTCAATTACCTGTTGCGTCCAGAAGGGATCCAAGCACGGGTTCATTTCCATCCCAAACTGGGCCTCCTGCAGGTGAACTTGCAGGCGGCAGAAGCCCCGGATCCGGATTGGGCTAGGGATTTTCTGCGGCGAGCCTTGACCCGTCTGGAATGGACTTTCTTGCAAAGGCTGCGGCTTTCCGGGCAAAAACTGGGCTCCTTTTTCCCGGCCTGGAGCCAGGAGTTCGATCTCAAACAGCCTGCCTTTTGGCAGTCCCCGCAGGTGCCCTTGACCGGGCGCTCTCCCATCGCCGAGAAGGAAAGGGTTGCCGAGCCGCCACCCCCTTCCCCTGCCGTCCTAGACTGAAGGACAGTGCTCGTTGGGGTTGGCCATGCGGGTTGTTTTTTTCGGCACGCCAGAGTTTGCCCTGCCTTCGCTGCAGATCCTGTTGCAGCCGCAATCCCCCTTTGAAGTGGTGGGATTGGTCTGTCAGCCGGATCGGCCCCAGGGGCGAGGGCAAAAGGTGCTCCCGCCCGCTACCAAAGTGTTGGCTCAAGCCCACGGGATCCCTGTGTGGCAGCCTGTCCGCTTGCGGCGGGATGCAGAGGTGCTGGCAGCTTTGCAGGCCCTGGCTGCCGATGTGTTTGTGGTGGTGGCCTACGGCCAGATCTTGCCCCTGACGGTGTTGCAGATGCCCAAGCTGGGCTGTGTGAATGTGCATGGATCCCTCCTGCCCGCCTATCGTGGCGCTGCCCCCATCCAGTGGGCTATTGCCAACGGCGAAACCGAGACCGGCGTAACCACGATGCTCATGGATGAGGGAATGGATACAGGAGCCATCTTGCTCCAGACCAAGCTACCCATTGGGCCAGAGCAAACCAGCCTGGAATTGGCACTCCAACTGGCTCAACTGGGGGCAGAACTCTTGGTGGAAACGCTCTTGAAATTGGAGAAAGGGGAACTCACCCCTATTCCTCAGGATGGATCCCGGGCAACCTACGCCCCTTTGCTCAAAAAACAAGACTTTCACCTCGACTGGCAGCGCCCTGCCCAGGCCTTGCACAATCAAATTCGCGCCTTTTCCCCCAACTGTTTCACCGGTATAGAGGGACAGCGGATAAAGATTGTCCGCTCCGCCTCTCCCCAACTGCACTCGCCACCCCCTGAAATCCCCCAGGGCAGTCCCGGAGAAGTGGTGGGGTTGGCCAGAGGAGAAGGGATCTACGTAGCCACAGGAGAGGGATCCCTGTTGATCCGGCGGGCGCAGCTGCCTGGCAAAAAAGAACAGTCCGCTTGGGACTTGGTCAATGGCGGCCAGCTCAAGGTGGGGATGCGTTTTGAGCCACTCCCCGATTCTTGAGAGCCCACACACAGGGATCCCTTGGGCGTGGTCAACCCAAATGGTGGCGAATAAATGGTGGCGAATACAGTAATGAATGAAACATTTCCGTTGCATTACTCCCCTCTCCCTCTGGGAGAGGGTGAGGCTTACTCCGGCTGGGGAAACTCCTGCCAAAGGGTGGTGCGTTGGCGCAAGCTGAGGAACTGTCCGCCGCCCAAGATGAGGTGGTCCAAAACCGGGATCTGCAGCAGCTGCCCCGCCTGCAAGAGTTGCCGGGTAAGGGCAAGATCTTCTGGGCTGGGATCCAAGCTGCCGGAAGGGTGGTTGTGGGCCACCAGGATGCGGCTGGCTCCTTGCTTGATGGCGCTGCGGAAGGTTTCCCGCGGATGGGTGAGGGTTTCGGTGGCTGTCCCCCGGGTTACGATCTGCTGGCCAATGAGGCGGTGCTTGATATCTAGGTGCAAAACGGCAAAATGCTCCTGGGTCTCCCACATCAGGTCGCCGCTCAGGGCCATGGCTGCCTGTTCCGGCGACTCGATCACCGTGCGTTCTGGCGGGCGACCCAAAAACACCCGTCGCCCCAGCTCGATGGCGGCCAACACCGTTGCTGCCTTGGCCGGGCCAATGCCTTCAATTTGCAGCAGCTCCCCTGCCTCCACCTGGCGCAGTTGGGCCAAGGGATCCCCTTGGGCTTCCAATTTTTTCAGGAGCAACTGGGCGAGGCCGACTGCCGAGAGCTTGCCCGGCCCCTGGCCAGTGTTGAGCAAGATGGCCAGCAGCTCGGCGTGGGAGAGGTGCCTTGCCCCTTGGCTGAGCAGCCGCTCGCGGGGACGATCTTGGGCAGGAATATCGCTGATGCGCAGCACGTACTGGCTCATCTGGGGCCTAGGGAGGAGAAGAGGTTTTTTTCAACAGCCAAAAGGGACTGCGGCGCTCGACGACCCGCCAAGATCCCAGAATGGCTGCCTGTTCGCCCTCGGGAGCTGTAAGTTCAGCTACAAAGGGATCCCAGGTAACCAGGTAGTCGGGCGCCTGCCCCTGGGCTTGCCAGTCGGCCAGCTCTTCTGGGCTGGCGGCGTAGGGAACCTGCAGCGGGCCATAAAAATAGGGTACAAAAGAGCGAAAGCCGTACAGGCCCACCGTTCCAGAGAGAGCCGGCTGGGCGTTGTTTTCGGAAGTGGCAAACTGCCGGAAAAAGTGGACGGCTCCCCCCTGGGTGTGTTGCAGCAGGCGGGGGAAGACCCAGCACCAGGCCAGTTGGGCGCTCAGTCCCGTGGCCAAGAGCAAAACTGTCCAGCCCCAAGCCCGCCGCCGTCCTCGACTCCAAAGGAGAATTCCCAGCAGCAGGATCGCGGCGGGGACGTAGGTCAACACCGGCCACTCCACCTCAGCCTGCAGGTATCCCAGCACCAAGCTGCTGGAAAAGTCGTCAGGGATGCCGGCAAAGACCCATGCTTGGACTAGCCCAGCGGGGTCCTGGGATCCCAGCCAGGGCAGCAATAGCCACAGGGCCAGCCAAAACAAGCCACTGAGCAGGATCCAGGCACTTTCCCAAAAACTGGGCCCTCTTTTCTCAGCAACCAGGCGCTGCAAGCGCAGGGCAGCAAAGTAGGCCCCAATGGGGTACAGCAGCGAGGTGTAGTGAACCAGCTTGGTTTGCACCAGCAGCGAAAACAGGGCCAGCACCACCCCAAAAGCCACCAACAGCAGAGATTCTGCCCGCCGAGTCAAATCCACCGAGCCCACGCTCCTGGGGATGGGCTGCAGGATCTCGGCCAAAGCCAAAGAACCCCAGGGAAAGCACCCCAGGGCAAAGGCCAACAGATGAAAATAAACCGGGCCGGGATGCCCATCTGAGCTGGTGAGGATGCGCCATTGGTAGCGCCCAAACTCTTCCACCCATTCTGGCCCCCGTTGCACCCCCTCCAACGCCAGCCAAGTGAGGGGAACAGCCACAGCTAGGCTGAGGAAAACCAGGCTCTCCCCCCATCGAAGGGGAGGATCCCGTTGCCAGAGCTTGTAGAGGATCCAGATAGCCAGGGGCAACACCAGCCCCACCGGCCCTTTGGCCAACACTGCCAAGCCCAGGGCCAGCGCCCCCACCGCTCTCCACCTGCGTCCAGAGTACCCGGCCCGCCAGGCCTCCTCGGCGGCCCAAAGGGATCCCAGCCCCACACCCATGCCCAGGTTGAGTAGCGGGTCGATGAGACCAGTTTTGTAAAAAAACAAGGGCAGGTAGCCCGTCAGCAGTAGGATCCCCCACAGGCAGCCAAACTCCACCCCACGCAGATGGGATCCCCACCCCACCAATAGCGCCACTGTGATCCCGCCCACCCAGGCATTGGGCAAGCGCGCTGCCCCTTCGTTCATCCCTAAAACAGCCATGGACAGGGCCTGCAGCCAAAAAAACAGGGGCGGCTTTTCAAAAAAGGGCTCCCCGTTGATCGCCAACGAGAAAGGATCCCCGCTGGCCAGCATCTGCCGCGCCAAGCTGGCGTAGATCAGCTCATCCCAGTCGAACAGGTAGGGGATCCCCTGACCTACCCACAGCCACAGGCCGGCCAAAAGCCCCATCCCCAGGGATCCCTTGAGGCGGCCCAGAAAGCTAGGCATGGAAAGCTTCTGAAGACACCACCCGGCCCACGCTCTGAGGCGAGCGCAGGAGGCGGAGCAACTGGGCTGCCAGAGCGGATCCCTCCATCTCCGCCGGAATCTCCACCCCACACCAACGGCTGGAGCTACCCTGCAGGGCAGCTATCCACTCCGGGGCAAGGGATCCCCGCGCCACCCCGATCAATTGCGGCAGAGGCTCCCGACGATACAGCCCAATCCAGCGCAAGCCCAGTTGAAAAGGCCCCGGTCGGAAACGGGGGTTCAAGCGGCCATCCGCCTCAAACTTGCTCAACATCACCTGCAGAGAGCAGATCTGGCGAGTATTGAGCGCAGGAGCCGAAGGCACAAGGCGGGCGCGGAACGTGGCAACCATCTCCGCAAAGGGGATCTGAACGGTCTGCTCTTCTCCCGGCGCAGTGTCGAACGCATAGCCGTAGGCGGGGCTGTCCCAGCCGCCTTGATCCCGCAGTAAGACCTTATACCGCTGCCCATCCCCTCGCAGGCGCAGCTCCAGACCGGCAAACCTCGACAAGTCCAGCGGCGGCTGCCAATTGCGGGTGCGTGTGGAAACAAACCCCCCAAAGTTGGCCGTGGAAACTTGCCCTGTAAACAGAAGCTGCCCCTCCCCCCACTGCAACTGGCTTTGGCTCACCCCTCCCATGACCACATCGTCCAAAATGCCCCAAAACCGGTTCAGATCTGGGTTGGGCCGGCGAAAGTCGAACAGCATCCGCTCCGTTTGCCCACTGCTGCGCAATTGCTCCAGATAAGCCTTGGCCGTTGGTGGATCCTCCAAACCCAGGATCACCGTTGCCGTCGCCCAATCTGGTGTCTGGCTCACCTCCACGCCCTGCTGCCGCAGGGCCTCCGCCAACCCGTCAGGCAAACCTTCCCCCACCACCCCTATCTGGATAGCGACCGGCTCGGAAAGAGAAGGTGGCACAAAATCATCCTCCACGGCCTGGAACCCGTTCTGAACCCAACGCCACACCTCCGCCCAAGGCAGAGCCTCATAGTAGGTGAGCGTGTTCCAGAACCGCCCCAGATCCCAAGGCATGAGTCTACCTCATCTCTTCAGAGGTCTATCCCGGATCCCTAGCTTAGGGCAGCGCCGAAGAACTCCACCGCTTCTGCCAACACGTCTAAAAAGCGATCCACCTCCGCCAACGTGTTGTACAGGTAAACACTGGCTCGGGCAGTGGATTGTACTCCCAAATAGCGATGGAGGGGTTGAGTGCAGTGGTGCCCCGCTCGAACGGCAATGCCTTGCTCATCCAGCAAAGTAGACAGGTCATGGGGATGGACAGCCTCCACCGAAAAGCTAACCAGCCCTGCCCGTCGCGCCGGATCCTTGGGGCCATAAACCGTAATACCCGCTATGTGCTGGATCCCGTCCAACAGGTGGGTAATCAACCTTTGTTCATGGGCATGAACCCGCTCCAGACCGATCTGGCTCAAGTAATCTACGGCTGCCCCCAGCCCCACCGCCTGGGCAATCGCCGGCGTACCAGCCTCAAATTTGTGGGGGATATCCGCATAGGTGGCGTGATCCCAGTACACATCGGCGATCATCTCTCCCCCACCCAAAAAAGGGGGCATCGCTCGCAGCAGCTCCCGCCTGCCGTAGAGGACGCCAATCCCCGTTGGGCCACACATCTTGTGCCCCGAAAAGGCCAACCAATCGCAATCCAGCGCCTGGACATCCACAGGCATGTGGGGCACGCTCTGGCAGGCATCCAGCAAAACCTTGGCTCCGTAACGATGGGCCAGTTCAGTAATCTCCTGAACGGGGTTGATGGATCCCAGCATGTTGGAGACCTGGGTTACCGCCACCAAGCGGGTGCGGTCGCTGAGCAAAGATTGGTAGTGCTCCAGATCCAACTCTCCCTCTGGCGTGATCTGGATGAACTTGAGGTGGGCTCCCGTCTTCTGGGCCACCCATTGCCACGGGATTAGGTTGCTGTGGTGCTCCATCACCGAGAGGACGATCTCATCCCCCCGCTCCAGATGGCTCAAGCCCCAACTGTAGGCCACCAGATTGATGGCTTCGCTGGCATTGCGGGTGTAGATGATCTCCTGAGGAGAAGGCGCGTTCACAAACCGAGCGATCTTTTCCCGCGCCCCCTCATAGGCATCTGTGGCTTCGTTGCTCAGCGTATGGACCCCACGATGCACGTTGGCGTTGCAGTGTCGATAGTAATGATCCATCGCCTGCATAACCGCCAGTGGCTTTTGAGAAGTGGCGGCATTGTCAAAGTAGATTAGCGGGTGGCCGTTGACCTGGCGCTGCAAAATCGGAAAATCTGACCGCACCTGGGCAGCCAGATCGAAAGAATGGTCAAGCTTGAGAGAAGAAAGGGGGGATACCGCCATGGTCTGCGCAAAAAGCCTGCTTCCCTCAGTATGACATCGCTTCCGGCCAGCCTTCGGCAAACCCATCCGCCCAATCCCTTCCAGCATCCAGGGATCCCTTCCTCCCTGACCTGAAAGCGAAGCTTGTCACAAAATGTAACTTTGTGTTAAGTTTGGTTACAGCAACCAATACGAGGTATTAGCAATGCAATCGTCTCCCAGAATCCCTTCTCGTCTGGACTCCGCTTCTGTTGCCCAGTACTACGACACCACCAACGACTGGATCCCAGGCTGGACAGAGCAAGCGGAGCGTTGGAATGGACGCTTGGCCATGTTGGGCTTGGTGATCAGCATTGCTACAGAAGCGGTGCTGGGCCACAGTGTTTTTGCCAGCACTCTCGCCCAGTGGCTAGGTCTGCAATAACCTGCAATAATTTGTCGAAGAACTTTTCGGTAGAGCCACATTGGACATCTCACAGACTTTCTCTTTGGCTTTGAGATGTTACAGCTCTACCCTTTTTGGGAGCTTTTTCACCCTTCAATCCCTATCTCGACAGTCCGATGATGCTTGACAATCCCTTCCTCCCCTACATTGCCGTCATGGTGGCCGGGCTGGTGGCCGCTGTTGTGATTGGCTCGATGGCTTTCTTCAACTCCAAGCGCCCTGCTGGCTGGGAAGGCGCCGGTCGCCCGCGGTACGTGCCGCAGTACGGTCAAGACGGCGATACCCCGCCGGAGTGGGAGATTGGCTGGACGGAGAAGGCCGAGCGATGGAACGGACGGCTGGCCATGCTGGGGTTTGCCATCAGTGTTGTGGTAGAGGCCATAGTGGGCCACAGCGTGTTTGCCTCTGCACTGGGGATCCGCTGATCCCAGTTGAAAGCTGTCTGATGGCTGGAAGAATTGGAAAATGGCAGCCGGAGAGCTCCGCCTCTCTTCTTCTGGCTTTGACTCAGCCTTTGCCAGTACCCCAAGCTGGAGCTGGCCGCAGATGCAAGTCACTGCTGGCCTTCAGCCTTTACCACTGGATAATCTTTTTCTGAACAGCTGTCATGCACATGGCAACGCGGGCGTTGATCTCATCCTCAGAGCCGAAAATATCTAGCTTTTCTTTGAGCCTTTGGATACAGTTTTGTACGGTCTTCTTGCTGGTGTGAATGCGATCGGCAATGGCTTGGTCGGTGAGGGCTTCTTTGCAGAGCAAGTTCAAGACCTCAATTTCTCGTTCTGTCAGCTTCGTAAGACCGCGCAACTCCCGCGGCATGCGCAATTCTCCATTCAGGGCACTTTTGGCCCCCTCCAAAAACACGGTGCGCCGTTCCATTTTGTTGACCGCGGCAAACCCACCCTGGTGTTTGCTGATCAGGCCCACCAATGGAGTGAGCAGCAGCGGCTCGCTGGAATAGGCCATCACATTCAAGGTGGGGTAGTTCTCAAAGATATGACGCAGGAACTCTAGGCCAGGCTCGGCAGACTGCTCCCCGCTGGTTTGACCGTAGAGCAGATCGGCTACAACCAAGTCTGGTTGTTCCCGCTGCAAGCGCAGGATGGCGTCCATAGGGTTGGTGACCGTAATGCACTGAGCATCGGCTGCAATCCGTTGCAGCCACTCACAGTTGTTCTGGGCCACCTCTGGATGATCTTCGACGATCAAAAACTTGAGCGGGGCAGTGGCGCTTTCAACCTCGGGCATCAATCCACTCCTCTAAATCCTTATCTTGTAGTCCATTCTCTGCCGAGCGAGCTTGGCCGAGATGCGTTCGTCGGCAAGGGATCCGTCTGCAAGCATAGCTCCCAGCCGACTACCCCAGTGTAGCCTCAGGTAGGGGCTTAGAGGTGAGCCTGGGGGGGTGGGAAAGGACAGGTTAGGCTAGAGGGTGACGTCGACTGGATCTTAACTGTGGTACCCCTGCAAGATCGCAACCCAACCACCCGCACAGCCTATGTCACTTATGCCCTGGTGATCGTTAACATCTTAATTTTTCTGTACCAGCTAACCCTGTCGCCACAAGAGCTGGCAGCTTTTTTCCGGGAGTGGGCAGTGGTACCGATAGAGTTGACGGCCAGTTTTCGAGGGGAGATCACCTCTTCGTCGCGTCCAGAATGGGTAACCCTATTCACCTCACAATTTCTGCATGGGGGCTTTCTCCACATTGGCGGGAACATGCTTTTTTTGTGGGTTTTCGGCAACAACGTTGAGGATCGCTTGGGCCATGTGCGCTACCTCATCTTCTACCTGACTTGCGGAGCTTTGGCTGCATTAACGCAGTGGTTTTTCGATATGGGATCCCCCATTCCTTCACTGGGGGCAAGTGGTGCCATTGCCGGCGTATTGGGAGCGTATATTTTGCGCTTTCCACGGGCCGAGATCCTGACCCTGGTGCCCTTGGGTATTTTCATCACAACCCTCTACGTTCCGGCTTGGGTGTTCCTAGGCTTTTGGTTCATCCAGCAAGCTTTCTACGGCATTGCCAGCCTACAGACGCCTACCAATATCGGTATGCAGGGTGGGGGAATTGCTTACTGGGCCCATGCGGGCGGTTTTGTGTTTGGGGCCATTTTGGGGCCGCTGATGGGGTTGTTTTCCGGCAAAAGCCCTTATGACCGCCAAATGACTTGGCAACAACGTGACAGGGATCTGTTTTGATTTGATCAGCTTTGATACTTTCTCAGTCTATTGTTAATCGGATAGCAGCGTGATGGGAGAAAGCCATGGTCAGTCTATCTGCCAAGCCTCTAACTCTGGAAGACTTTCTACAACAGCCGGAAACTCAGCCCGCCAGCGAGTTCATCAAAGGAGAAATTATCCAGAAGCCCATGCCACAGGGAAAACATAGCCGTCTCCAACTAAAACTGGGTAGCTTCATTAACGAGATGTTGGAGCCTTCTCAACTGGGAATGGCATTTCCAGAGCTGCGCTGCACCTTCGCCGGATACGCGATTGTGCCCGATATTTCTGTGATCCCCTGGGATCGGATCCCTGTAGATGAAGATGGCACCATTCAAAATCTCATCCCCTTTTGCCCGGATTGGATGATCGAGATTTTCTCTCCCAATCAAAATCCAATGAAGCTGGTCAAAAAAATCTTGATCGGCCTGGATCACGGCTGCCAAATGGGGTGGATCGTGGCTCCCGAAGAAAGGGTTGTTTTCGCCTACCCTGCCGGGCAGCAGCCGACGGTGCATGAGGATCCCCAAGAGGTGATCCCCGCTCCTGCGTTTGCCCAAGGGATCCAACTGACAATCGCAACTTTGTTCGGCTGGATGCAAGTTCAAGCTGGCGAGAGCCACAAGTCCAATGCGGGATAGAAAAAGAGTGGATCTCCTTCCATCCCTCAATTCTCAATTCAAATTCAACATTCAGTTGTTGTAGAGGGCAGGAGCTTGGGCAACCGTCTCACCAGTTTGGGGCAGCTCCTGCCGCAGCAGCGCCACCAAGGCGTTGGTGGATTGGTCGTAGAGGCTGGTCACCAGCTTGGGATAGAGGCCAATGCCGATGATTGGGATCAACAGGCAGGCGATGATGAACACCTCGCGTGGCTCAGCATCCACCAACTCTTCGTGTTCGGTGAGCTCTTTGTTCTCTGGGCCAAAGAAAATCTGCCGCAACATCGACAGCAGGTAGATGGGGGTCAGGATCACCCCAACTGCTGCCAGGAAAACCACCACCAACCGGAAGGGGAGAGAGTAGGCATCGGTGGTGGCCATGCCGATAAACACCATGATCTCGGCCACAAAGCCGCTCATGCCGGGTAGGGCTAGCGAAGCCAGGGAGCAGGCGGTGAACATGGAGAAGATCTTGGGCATCTTCAGGCCAACGCCGCCCATTTCCTCCAGCTCCAGCGTATGGGTGCGGTCGTAGGTGGCCCCCACCAAGAAGAACAGGCTGGCCCCGATCAGCCCGTGGGAGATCATCTGCAGCATGGCGCCGCTCATGCCGATCTCCGTCAGGGATCCGATACCGATGAGCACGAAGCCCATGTGGCTGATGGAAGAGTAGGCGATCTTCCGCTTCAGGTTGCGCTGGGCAAAAGAGGTGAGGGCGGCAAAGATGATGTTCACCACCCCCAACACGATCAGCACTGGCGCAAAGTAAAGATGAGCATCCGGCAGCATGCCCGCATTCATGCGCATCAGGGCATAGCCCCCCATCTTGAGCAGGATCCCGGCCAGCAACATGTGCACCGGCGCAGTGGCTTCTCCGTGGGCATCGGGCAGCCAGGTGTGCAAGGGGAAAATGGGCAGCTTCACCCCATAGGCAATGAGGAAGGCCCCGTACATCAGCAGTTGGAAGGTGAGCGGATAGGTCTTGTGGGCCAGATCCGTCATGTCAAAGCTGATGGGATCCCCGTAGAAGGCCATAGCCAGACCTGCCACCAGGATAAACAGGGAGCTGAGAGCCGTGTAGAGGATGAACTTGGTGGCCGCATACAGGCGGTTGTATCCCCCCCAAATGGAGAGGAGCAAGTACACCGGGATCAGCTCCAATTCCCACATCAGGAAAAACAGCAACATGTCCTGCACGGCAAACACCCCGATCTGCCCGCCATACATGGCCAGCATCAAAAAGTAGAAGAGGCGAGGTTTGAGGGTGACCGGCCAAGCGGCCAAGATGGCTAGGGTAGTGATAAACGCCGTGAGCAGGATCAGGGGCATGGAGAGGCCATCAGCCCCCACCGACCAACTCAAGCCCACTTGGGGTACCCAGGTGTAGCGCTCCAGCAGTTGCAAACCTGTCTGGCCGGGATCGTAGCCGACATAGAAGCCGGCCAGCAGAATCAGCAGATCCGTGACCGCAATGAACAAAGCAAACCAGCGGATCCGCTCGGCCAACTTTTGTGCGTAGGCGCGGGTACTGGGATCCCCAGCCGGTGCTGGGATCAGGGGAATAAATAGGGCGGCCAACACAGGGTAAGCGATGACCGTGGTCAGCCAAGGAAACTCGTGCAAGCTGGGCAGCGCCATGGATGTAACCTCGCTTGTGCCATACCATCAGGGGGATCCCTGCCGGCTGCAATCCGACAGCCCTTTACCAGAATCGCCCTTGAGTATCTATGCTTAGCAAATCTACAGGATTATCTTAAGGCTCCCTCTCCCTTTGCGCTGGGATCCCTGGGATGGAGCAGATGCATTGGTGAATGTTGTACCCGAAAATCAAAATATAGTCTTCCACTGTCCTCCCAAGGTAACCGATCTCATCATGCCTCAGCCCAAACTGATCATCCACGGCGGAGCCGGCAGCGCCCTGGAAGGGGAAAGCAGCCTGGAAAAAGTGAGGGGATCCCTGCAGCAGGTGGTGGAGAGCACCTACGAGCTGCTGTTGGCTGGGCAGAGTGCCGAGGCGGCGGTGATGCATGCCTGCCAGTTGCTGGAGGATGATCCGCTCTACAATGCCGGGACGGGGTCGGTCTTGCAATCGGATGGGCAAATCCGCATGAGCGCCGCTCTCATGAACGGGGCCACCCAGTCTTTTAGCGGGGTGATCAACGTCAGCCGAGTTCAGCATCCCATCCTCATGGCCCAGGCTCTGCAATCAAGCCCGGATCGCGTGGTGGCCGAACAAGGGGCAGCAGAGCTGGCGCGGGAGCTGCAGTTGCCGGTCTATGACCCGGCCACTCTCAAGCGGGTTCAAGAGTGGGTGCAGTTGCGCCAAACCCATCCCCCAACTAGGGTTCTCACTGCTCTGGCCATGGGCACGGTGGGGGCGGTGGCGCTGGATCAACAGGGGCAAATCTGTGCCGGCACCTCCACCGGCGGGCGGGGGTTTGAACGGGTGGGGCGAGTAAGCGATTCGGCCACTCCGGCGGGAACCTATGCCAGTGCGGCGGCGGGGGTCAGTTGTACTGGTGTCGGGGAAGATATTTTGGATGAGAGCTTGGCGGCGCGGATTGTGATTCGAGTGGAAGATGGCCTCAGCCTGAAGGCTGCCATGGCCAAGTCTTTTCAAGAGGCCCGCCAACGTCGCCGCTCCTTTGGGGCCATTGCTCTATCGCGCTCGGGCGAGATTGCTTGGGATACCACCACCGACCTACTGCTGGCCGCCTATCACGATGGGCAGGGGATCGGCTTGACGATCTAGGCTGCCAACCGGGCTTGCGGGATTAGACCTGGACAAGCCTGAGGCGGTTGGATAAGAGTAGGATAAGAGTAGAAATAGTACTTAAACAAACCAAGTCTGCCCCCTGGCGGGCCACTGTAGAGCGTTTATGGCACTTCACGCGGAGTTGCACCGTCATTTGGGCGGTTCGGTTGTCCCCCGAATTCTGTGGCGCTATTTTCACCGCCAGGGATCCCCTGTGGCGGAGCGCTTTCCCACCTATGCCGAGTTCGAGGAGTTCTACACCCGCCCGCGCAACACCCTCGAAGATTACCTGGAGCTGCACACGCTGGTGGAACAGGTGCAAACCCTGGAAACCCTGCCCTATTTTATCTACCGCCTGCTGCGGGGAGCCTACGTCTTTGAGGATCTGGCCTACCTGGAGATTCGCTACACTCCCTACCTACGCACGGATCCCAGCCTGGATGAGGCGGAGCGCCTCAAGCAGATGCGCCAGGTGATCGAGACGGTAGGACAAGCCAGTCAACAGCGAGAGTATCCCATCGTCACCACCCAGATCGTCTGTTTGCATTCACGCCTGCCCAGCCACATCAACCGGGCCATGGTGGAAGCTGCCGCTGAGTCGGAGTATGTGTGTGCCATCGACCTGGCCGGGGGAGACAAGCCCTACGGCGAACGGATGGACGAGTGGATTGAGCTGTTCAAGTATGCGCTGGCCCGCGGCCTGAAAACCACTGCCCACCTGTACGAAACTTTGGATGGCTGCTACCCACAGTTGCTGCCCTATGTCTCGCGGATCGGCCACGGCATTCAGATCCCCCTCCACTATCCAGAATTGCTGCCGGAGCTGGCACGGCGAGGACAATGCCTAGAAGTTTGTCCCACCACCTATCTAAAAACGGGAACCCTGCCCAGTTTGGAGCCCCTCAAGATTGTCTTTGACCGCTGCTTTGAGGCGGGGGTGGATATCGCCATCTGCACCGACAACGCCGGCTTGCACAATGTGCGGCTGCCGTTTGAGTACGAAAACCTGCTGACCCACGACATCATCGATTTCGAGCAGCTCAAACACTGCCAGGAAGCAGCCTTTCGTCACGCTTTTGCCTGGCCCTACAAGGGGCGTCCGGCCTCATTGTTGTCGGAGTTACAGCAGGGGGTATCTGCTTCTTTGGTGGCTCTCTGACCGCCTCAGCGGGATGGAGTCCTTGTTTTTCATCCCGACTTCTCGAAAACAGGGAAGGGATCCACAGCAGAGCCGGGGGCAATTTTCGCAAGGGAAATAACCGCTTGGATCCCTTGCCCAGAGCGATGTTGAGCGGCATCTGAGGGTGGATAGAGCCCGACAGAATCCAATGCTGAGTCTACTGAGCCAAACATGAAGGTTTATATCAGCGCCGATATCGAGGGGATCGCCGGCATCAGCCATTGGGATGAGGCCACCATCGGCCAGCCGGGTTACGAGGCATTTCGAGAGCAGATGACCCGAGCAGTGATCGCGGCTTGTGAGGGATCCCTAGCTGCCGGAGCCACGCAGATCACAGTCAAAGATGCCCATGACTCCGGGCGGAACCTCATCCCCGAGCGGTTGCCGGAGCCGGTGCAACTCATCCGCGGCTGGAGCGGCCACCCCTACTGTATGGTGCAAGAGTTGGATCGCAGTTACGATGCCCTGCTCCTAATCGGCTATCATGCCCGCGCCGGATCTGCTGCCAACCCCCTCGCCCACACCTACACCACCGAAGTTAGCCAAATCCGACTGAACGGCCAGGCCATCGCCGAGTTTCACCTGGTCAGCCTCACGGCTGCCTATGAGGGAGTCCCGGTTGTGTTTGTAGCCGGAGATGCGGAGGTGTGTGCTGAAGCAAAAGCTTATGACGCCCAAATCGAGACGGTGGTCACCCACAAAGGAATGGGCCAGTCGGTCATTGCGCCACATCCGCAGCAAGTTTTGCGGGCCATCCGCCAAGGTGTAGAGGGATCCCTGAGGCGGCTGTCGGCCTACCGTCCTCGCCCACTGCCGGATCACTTTCAATTGGAAGTGGACTACAAGGATCCCGCTCGGGCCTACCGCAAGTCTTTTTATCCCGGCTGCCGGTGGATTGCCGATTCCACGGTTCGGCTGGAAGTTTCCGAGTGGTTTGAGGTGTTGCGGGCTTTGGAGTTTATCGTGCTCACCTAGCCAGGGATCCAAGCGGCATCTGGATGAGGCGAGCAGCAGCTTCCCTGAGGCTGGTCTCGGAAAGGTCAGACAGCTCAATCCGGGCCCGAAGGCGATTGAAGTTTTGCTGCAGCCCGTGTCGATAGGTGGGGTCGTAGTGCTGCTCCAGCAACTCCTGCACAAACTGCGGCCAGTCTTGGGCGTCGATCAGCTCAAACCAACGCTGCAGGCGGGCCTGGCCAAGACGGGACTTCAGAGGCAGCAATTTCCCCTTTAGCGCTTGGGGGTGAGCAATCCAGTGGGGATAGTGGGCGATTAACCCCTTCACCCGCTCCTCTAGAGGCAACTGCACTTCGACACAGTCGGCTTGGGTAAGGGCTTGCCAAAGGGCAGGCGGCAGATGGAGCTGGCCCACTTTGGCACTCTCAGCCTCCACCCAGACTGGCTTGGCGGGATCCCACTGGAGAAAAACCTGCACCAGTTGACTTTCAAAGCTCTTCTGACTGGGCTGTGGCACCCCCCACTCGGCCCCCAGGAGGGATCCCCGGTGACAGGCCAGCTTTTCCAGATCGAGAACTTGGGATCCCTGTTGGCGCAGATGGTGAAGCAACTGGGTTTTGCCGCTCCCTGTTGGTCCGCAGAGCACTCGGTAGGTAAATTCCTGGGGCAAGATCTGCAGCTGTCGGCGCACCCAGGCCCGGTAGGTTTTGTAGCCACCTTGCAAAACCGTAACCTGCCAGCCCACCTGGGACAACACCAATGCCAAGCTGGCAGAGCGCTGCCCTCCCCGCCAGCAGTAGATTAGGGGCCGGTAATCGCGATCTTTATCGGCAAAATGGGTTTGCAAGTGGCGACTGATGTTCTGGGCCACCAAGCTTGCCCCTCGTTTGCGGGCTGTAAAGGGATCCACCTGCTTGTAGAGCGTGCCCACCTCCGCCCGTTCTGTATCGTAGAGTACAGGCAAGTTGATGGCTCCCGGCCAATGATCCTCTGCGAACTCTGCCGGAGAGCGCACATCGATAATTTCGCTGTAGGTGTGCAGCCAGGGCTCTGCAGTGAAGTGAATCGGAGGAGACACAAACCTGTGGATGGAAATGGCAAGCTAGCGCAATCTTGAACAGTTTCTAGCTTAGCCAACGCTGCTGCTCAAGGAAGCCCAGGGCTAACCCTAGCCTATCCCCTCGCAGGTGGACTTCTCGCTTTTCCAGAAGTTTAGGCAAGGTCTCTGGAACATGCAGGATGCCATTTGCCGCTCTCAAAAAAGTTATAGAGGTTTTCAGGCTCTCCAGGTGCCACCTTAGATAGAAAGGTGAGCTCGGACTTTTTCTTCGTCCATTTGGTCAGTCGGCCCCTCCATGATAAGGGATCCATTCTCCATGAGATAAAAATAATCGGCTAGGCTTTGGGCAAACTCAAAATACTGCTCCACCAGCAACACCGAAACGCCCCGCTCCTTTTGAATGCGGCTGATGGCTTCTTCGATCTCGATAATGATAGAGGGCTGGATCCCTTCTGTAGGCTCATCCAGGAGCAAAAGTTTGGGCTCTGCCACCAAAGCTCTGGCGATGGCCAGTTGCTGCTGCTGCCCACCGCTCAAATCCCCACCCAGCCGTTTAAGAAAAGAACGCAGAATTGGGAATAGGTCATAGACAAACTCAGGTATGGTCCGTTCTCTGTCCGGTGCCGCTTCTAGCCCCACCAGCAGGTTTTCCTCAACCGTTAGGCGGGGAAATATCTCTCGACCTTGGGGTACATAGCCGATACCGGCACGGGCTCGCCAATTGGGAGGGTAATGGTTGATAGGACGGCCCTCAAAAGCAATTTTGCCTGTGCAGTCTTTCAGAAGTCCCATCAGGGCTTTAAGTGTGGTGGTTTTGCCCATACCATTGCGGCCCAGAAGGCAAACCGCTTGGCCGGGAAAGATCTTAAAAGAGAGATCCTTCACAATTAAACTCTGACCATAGTAAACCCTCAAGTTGGAGACCTCCAGGAGAGGCCCGGATCCATCTCGGGATAAGTTTTGTGTTGCGGTCGCGTTTTCCGTATTCATAGGCCTGCGCATGAGTCGATTAGATACAGAGCTATAGCCTCTTTGCTTAGTTTTTCCCCTTGTGGGATCCGAGATAGACCTCAATCACTCGCGGGTCGTTTTTCACATCCTCAAAGGTACCTTCGCACAGCACCGAGCCTTGGTGTAAAACGGTAACCTTGCGGGCAATTTGTCGGACAAACACCATGTCATGTTCGATCACCAAAATGGTGTGGCTTTGGGCTAAGGATTGAATTAACTCTCCTGTAGCTTCTGTTTCTTTGTCCGTCATCCCGGCCACGCATTCATCCAGCAGCAGCAAATCCGGATCTTGAGCAATCACCATGCCGATCTCCAGCCATTGCTTTTCTCCGTGGGAAAGCAGCCCTGCCGGAACCCGATCCTTACGGCTGAGGCCAATGGTTTCCAAAAGAGCATCCGTTTTTTCTCGCAGATGCTTTTTGCCCAATAGGGTGGAAAAAACCCTTTTGTCAGGGTTGAGGGATAGCTCCAAGTTTTCTCGCACGCTCAAGTTTTGATAGACCCGCGGCGTCTGAAACTTGCGCCCAACACCCAAAATCGAGATCTCGTGTTCCTTGAGCTTGGCCAGATCCTTTCCTTTGAACAGCACCCGGCCTCGGGTGGGCTTAACCTTGCCCGTCAGCACATCGAGAAATGTAGTCTTACCCGCCCCATTGGGACCGATGACCACCCGCAGCTCCCCTTCCTCCAGAGAGAAGTTCAACCCATCTAAAGCCTTAAAGCCGTCGAAGCTGACGGTGAGATCCTGAGTTTGTAAAATTTGTCGGGTGGCGGTGGGAGCTGCAGTAAGCATGGGGATCACATCCAAGAACGGAAAGGGCAGAGGGCGAACAGGGTTCTCAACCCATCAAACTCAACCCATCAAATAAATAAGAGAGGACACTTGGCATCGCTGGCTTACCCATCAGATCTGGGATCCTTTTACTCTGAACTTGCACCTTGCGTATGATGCACATCGACAGAAAGCCAGATTTAAGCTGGGGAAGTATCTGCCAAGCGCCTGCGCCAAAGCTGGACAGTGACCCAAAGCTGCCTGCCTTGGGTGCGCACCCAACCCACCAGTCCATCCGGCAACACCAGCACCACCAGCAGGAACAATCCCCCTTGGAAAAACAACCAAATTTCGGGAAAATTTTCGCTCAGCAAGCTCTTGGCAAAGTTAACCAACAGAGCCCCCAGCACCGCCCCCACCAAACTGGCCCGACCGCCCACCGCCACCCAGATTACCATCTCAATGGAAAAGGGAACGGCCATCGCATTGGGAGAGATGATCCCAGTTTGCAAGGTAAACAAAGCTCCGGCAACACCCGCCAGGGCAGCAGACACGGCAAACACCAGAACTTTAAAGCCGGTGGGATTGTAGCCGGAAAAACGAACCCGCGGCTCGTCATCTCGAATGGCTACCAGGATCCGACCGAATAGGCCGCTGGTCAGCCAACGACAGAGAAGGTAAGCCAAAACCACCGCCAGAACTGTAGTGACATAGACAGCGAAGCGCATCTCGGACGAGTTGACATCCAGGCCAAACAAAGTCTGGAAGTTGGTCAGGCCGTTGGTGCCGTTGATTAAGCGCTGTTGGCCGTTGAAGAAGTTAAAGAAAATGATCGTGGTGGCCTGAGTTAAAATGGAAAAATAAACCCCTCGGATGCGATTTCTCACCACCAAATACCCCAGGGCTGCCGCCACCAAAGCCGGGATCAAGACCACAGCAACAGCCGTAAACGGAAACGAATAAAAGGGATACCAAAACCAGGGCAATTCCGTTACCCCATAGAGGCTGAAAAACTCCGGTATCTGACCTTCCGGCAATTGCAATTTCAGGTGCATCCCCAGAGCGTAGCCCCCCAAGGCGAAGAACACCCCATGTCCCAGACTGAGCATGCCGGTATAGCCCCAGATGAGGTCGATTCCCAAAGCTACAATGCTGAGGGCCAGAAACCGCCCCAACAAGTTGAGCCGAAAGCCAGACAGCACAGTTGGGGCCACAAAGATCAAGGCCAGCACCAAAACGATGAGGATCCCGGCCTCCCACAGAAGCTTGCGAGAAGAATTGGGATCCCCACCCGCGGCGGGAGCAGCCACTTCATGATCAGCACGGGGGGAATGAACCAGTTTCATGGGCTTTGTGAGGGAGTAGAAGATGGAGAGTCTGGTCCTAGAGTTTTCGCCAAGCGAGATCATTCCCTAGGCATCCACCATACGACCTTTTTCGGGGAAAAGGCCACGGGGTCGCACCTGCAAAAAGGCCACGATCAAAGCAAAGACCATCACCTTGGCCATGCTCGTGGTGGCAAAAAAGTTGAGGGTATCGGTCAGGATGGGCACGTTGGGAAAAATCAAAGCCAGCGTCCCGGAACCGATGACAAAGTTGGCAATCCCGATCCCAAGCGCTGCCACAATGCTGCCCAAAAGCTTACCGACACCCCCCACGACGACCACCATAAAGGTATCCACGATGTAGTTTTGGCCGGTGTTCGGCCCCACGGATCCCAGCAGGCTGACCGCTACGCCGGCCACTCCCGCCAGACCCGAGCCGATGGCAAAGGTAAGGGCATCCACCTTTTGCGTGGGGATCCCTACACAGGCACTCATGGCCCGATTCTGGGTAACCGCCCGGATGCGCAGCCCCCAGCGGGTGCGCTGCAAGAAGAAGTACAGCCCTAGGATGCAGAAGACAGTGAGGGCGATAATAAACAGGCGGGTATTGGGCAAAAACAGGCTGCCCACCGGGATCCCACCCCCCAGCCAACGGGGAGCGGTCACATCTTTGTTCTGGGCTCCAAACCAGGGTTGAGTGACTGCTAAAGCATAGGTTTGCGCCAGCACCCGCCCCCCCACCGCTGCAATTGCCGTGGAAAGCACCAGTAGCAGCGCCAGCGTCCACCTTTTGAGGCGCGGCCAATCCGTTCGCCTGGCCAAGAGCCACCAGCCGCCAAAAAAGAGCACCGCGAAGGCCCCCAAGCGGAAAGCCAGCACCCAATTGACGCTGCGCACAAACTGCTGCAGGATCAGGCTCACACCCCAAGTGGCCAGAAGGGTTTCCAGCGGTCGGCCATACAAAAAGCGAATCACCCCCCGCTCCAGGGCTAGTCCCACCAGAGCAGTGACGGCAAAGGCAGCTACCAAAGCTGGAAAGATGTACAAATCCCGCCAGGGATCCCCTAGGGGACGAAAGGCATTTTGAACCACAAAAGTGGTGTAGGCCCCCAACATCATCAGCTCCCCATGGGCCATGTTGATGACCCCCATGAGGCCGAAAACAATGGCCAAGCCCAGAGCGGCTATTAGCAAGACGGTGCCGATGCTAAGGCCGTTAAACAAGCTATCCAAGAGCAAGGTCATCGGCAGGGGATCCTCCTTCCAACTAAACTAGGGAGGCTAACCGAGCATCTAGGCGGGATCCCCGACCCTATCCAAACGGCAAGGGATCCCAGCCCTGGCCAGGACTAGCTGACTTTGACTTTGTAGCGACCGCCCTTGGCCGGATCTGACCAATCGCAGGCAAAGCCCTTGGTCTCTGCCACAAACTGGTTCCAGGGCTGCGGCTCCACGGCATCCGTAGAAAAGATGACATCAAACAAACCGTCAGAGCGCACCTGGCCGATCCGCACATACTTGGTCAGGTGGTGATTGGTGTTCATGGTTACCAAGCCTTCTGGGGCATCAAAGGTCTGGCCATAGGCTGCCTGCCGCACGGCGTCGATTTCCACTGTTCCCGCTTTTTCCACTGCCTGCTTCCAGATGTAAACCATGATGTAGGCGGCTTCCATCGGGTCGTTGGTGACGCGGTTTTGGCCGTATTCTGCCTTGAAAGCTTCCACAAACTTCTTGTTGGCAGGCGTATCCACCGTCATAAAGTAGTTCCAGGCGGCGAAGTGCCCTTCCAAGAATTCGGGGCCGATGGCCTGTACCTCTTCTTCAGCAATGCTGACGGACATGGAAGGATAGCGATCTGGCCCCAGCCCTGCCCCTTCCAGTTGTTTGAAAAAGGCCACGTTGCTGTCGCCGTTCAAGCTGTTGTAGATCACACCGCCATTGGGAAGAGCGGCCCGGATCTTGCTGATGATGGGGGTAACTTCTGTGTTGCCCAAAGGCAGATAGTCTTCACCCACCACCTTGCCCCCCAGGGCTTCCAACTGGGCCTTGATGATGGTGTTGGCCGTGCGGGGGAACACGTAGTCGGATCCCACCAGGAAGAACTCTTTACCTTTATTGTTGAGCAGCCATTCCACGGAAGGCTCGATCTGCTGGTTGGGGGCAGCGCCGGTGTAGAAGATGTTTTTGGAGCACTCTTGTCCTTCGTACTGCACGGGATACCAGAGCAGGTGCTGCTTGGATTCAAACACCGGCAACACGGCTTTGCGACTGGCCGAAGTCCAGCAGCCGAATACCGTTGCCACCTTGTCCACATCGATCAATTTGGTGGCTTTCTCGGCAAAGGTTGGCCAATCGGAAGCCCCGTCCTCGATAATCGGCTCGATCTGCTTGCCCAAAACCCCACCGGCGGCATTGATCTCTTTGATAGCCAGCTTTTCCGCATCCACCACGCTGGTTTCCGAAATGGCCATGGTGCCGCTGAGGGAGTGCAAAATGCCAACGCGAATGGTCTCTCCCTGGGCGTAGGCGGGCACGGATCGCTTCACCCAGATCTGCGGCCCTAGGGCAGCCCCGGCTCCGGCCAGAGCGCCCATTTTCAGCACTTGACGACGATTAAATGATAGAGCCATCGGTGATCTCCGAAACGAAGTGAGTGCAAAGGGTATTAAAAAGTCCAGTTGTTGCAGCAGCCCGGCCAACAGAGGGAAGCACTTAGCTCATCACCTCGCCCATGTGTTAAATTTGCCCAACTGCAGTCGGCTGAGGCTTTCACCGAATGCCTTCCCAACATCAACAGAGGAAAAGGCTAATCCTGCAGTCGAGAAAGCGTTGTGCATCCCTGTTGCCTTAACGTGTTCCATCAAACCCATTCAGCCCGGAGAGAATTGTATCGCGGGATACCTTTTCCCAGAATCCGAGCCTGTTCTCGGCTCCCTTTCCCCACAGGCTGTAGGCAAAGGCAGGGATCCCTTGCTGCCGGCATAATAGGGGTTCTGGGGTCGAGAATTAGTTGAGAGTTAACAGCTTAGAGTTAACAGCTTATGGTGCAGCAGGCCGGCTATGGATCTTGGCGATCCCCGATTACCGCTGACCTGGTGGTGACGGGATCCCTGCGCTTGGGACAGATGGTTTGGGATCAGGGGGATCTCTACTGGACGGAGGGTCGCCCACAAGAGAAGGGGCGAAACGTGCTGATGCGGTGCTCTGCCGACGGGATCCTGGTGGAGCTGACACCGGCACCTTTCAATGTGCGGACACGAGTGCATGAGTATGGGGGTGGAGCTTATTGGGTGTCGGCAGGGGTAGTGTATTTTTGCAACTTCGCTGACCAACGGCTCTACCGCCTGCTGCCGGGTTCAGATCCCCAGCCCCTGACGGAAGCAGGCCCCTATCGCTATGCAGATGGGGTGGTGGATCGGGCGCGTGGACGCATCCTCTGTGTGCGGGAGGATCACAGCCGCCAGGGAGAGCCGGAAAACAGCCTTGTCTCGATTGACTTAGCAAGTGGATCCCAGCAGATTTTGGCTTCTGGGCACGACTTCTACGCCAGCCCGCGCCTCAGTCCAGACGGCCAGACCTTGGTATGGCTGACCTGGGATCACCCCCAAATGCCCTGGGACGGCACAGAGTTGTGGCGGTCTGAGGTGAACCCTGACGGCAGCTTGGGAGAACCTCAAAAGCTAGCCGGTGGCCCTGCCGAGTCGATCTTCCAGCCCCAGTGGTCACCGGAGGGGGATCTCTACTTTGTTTCGGATCGCAGCGGCTGGTGGAACCTCTATCGCTGGGATCCCCAGGGCCCCATTCCCCTCTGCCCTATGGAAGCGGAGTTTGGAGAGCCGCAGTGGGTGTTTGGCCTGAGCACCTACGGCTTCTGTGGCGATGGGCGCATCCTGGCCTGTTATGAACAAGACGGGCTGTCTCATCTGGCTTATCTGGATCCCCAGTCGGGGCAACAGGAAGAGATCCCTTTGCCCTACACCGAGATCCACAATCTGCAGGTAAGTGGGGAAAAAGCCGCTTTCCTGGCCGGATCCCCGACGGAAGCCACTGCCTTGGTCTGCCTAGACTTACCCTCCAGCCAAGTGGAGGTGGTGGCCCGTTCCAGCAGCGTGGCGGTGGATCCGGACTATCTGTCGATCCCAGAGCCCATTGTTTTTCCCACCGGTGGCGGCAAGGAAGTGGCCTACGCCTTCTTCTATCCGCCCAAAAACCGAGACTTTGTTGCCCCTGCTGGCGAAAAGCCACCCCTGCTGGTGAAAAGCCACGGCGGGCCCACCGGGGCGACGGCAGCCGTGCTCAACCTGGGGATCCAATACTGGACCAGTCGGGGGATTGCCGTTTTGGATGTGAACTACCGGGGCAGCAGCGGCTACGGACGGGCCTATCGGGATGCTCTCAAAGGCCGGTGGGGCCTGGTAGATGTGGAAGATTGCATTGCCGGAGCTCAATTTTTGGCAGAACAGGGCAAGGTGGATGGGGAACGGCTGCTCATTCAAGGGGGCAGCGCTGGCGGCTATACCACGTTGGCGGCCTTGACCTTCCACAGGGTCTTCCGAGCAGGTGCCAGCTACTACGGGGTGAGCGATCTAGAAGCCCTAGCCCAGGAGACCCACAAGTTCGAGTCTCGCTACTTGGACAGCCTCATTGGCCCCTACCCAGAGCGGCGGGATCTCTACCGGGAGCGTTCCCCCATTCATCACCTGGAGGGCCTCAATTGTCCGGTTATCTTCTTCCAAGGGTTGGAAGACGCCATCGTGCCCCCCAATCAGGCGGAGAGGATGGTGGCAGCCCTACGGGCCAAAGGGATCCCAGTGGCCTATGTGCCCTTCGAGGGAGAGCAACACGGCTTTCGCCAGGCGGCCAACATCAAACGGGCTTTGGAGGCAGAGCTCTACTTTTATGCCCAGGTGTTGGGGTTTCCGCTGGCAGAACCTCTTGAGCCGGTTCGGATCGAGAACCTAGACATCTGATGGTGACTGCTCAATGGGTCGAATTAATGGCTGTGGGCCAACAGGTTGGGCTCGAAGACCTCCATCTCCAACCGAAACGGGATCCCCATGTGGGCCAGCCAGTCCTGCAGCGGATCATCGGCCAGCGCCAGGATCTGCCCTTGGGGGGAAACGTGGGCCGGGCGGTGCCAATTGCCCAGTTGATGAATCACTTGGCCCATCTGGATGGGGTTTTCAGGTTGAATCAAGAGCACCGGTTCGGGTTGGGCTCTGACCCGAATGTGTCGCTGCGCATCCGCATAGAGCAGATCCCCATCGTGAAGATGGGTGCCCCGAGGCAGCATCAACTGGATCTCGGTGCCCAGATCGCTCACCAGCCGTTGCCGGGATCGCTGGCGGTCGTGCCAAGTGAGGGCAACCACTTCCAAGTGGCCGGGGATCCCCTCTGACGGCTCGTCCAGCAGTTGCGTCACCGTAATGGCCGCGGGATCCTCTCCTGCAGCATGGGCATCTTCGCTCATGTTAGGGACTCCAGATACTGGCTGAGGTCTTCTTGAAGGCGAGAGAACTCCACCTCAGTGGAAAAGCGCAGCCCTTCCGTTTTCACAGTAACCAAGACCTTGGCTGCGTGGGGGCCGACCCAGATGTTGGGGTTGCAGAACATCTCCAAGCTGAAATCTTCAGTAGGGTAACGAAACTCAACCGGCTCCTGAGGCTGCTGCCGGGAGCTGCCCGAGCGAACCTTGAGCCGCTCCAAGAGGATTTGCAGGGCCTTGTGCCATTGTTGTGCCACCTCTGGCGAAAGGGAGAAACTGGCCGAGCCGGTTGCGAAGTTGAGGGCAAACTGAGGAAAATGGGTAGTCATGGAGGCCCGTACCGTTCGCGAAGTGTCCTCTGGAGGGCAGCATTGCACAACAACAGTATCTTACGTCAGCTCTTGCTAATGGGCGTGGGCACAACCACTCTGCTGGCAGAACAGTTGAGAAAGGCTGCCGACGACTTGGTGCAGAAGGGGCAGCTCAACCCAGAAGAGGCATCCAATGTCATCAACAACCTGCTCAACCAGGTGAAAGCCGAGCAGAGCAACTTTGAATCCTATGTTCAGCGGCAGGTGCGCAACGTCCTGCAGGATCTGGGCGTGCCCCGCCAATCGGAAATGGACGAGCTGCGCGGGCGGCTGGATCGGCTGGAGCGGCAGGTGCGCAATTTGGAAAATCAGGTTTACCGCCGGTAGCCGAGCCAAGCCTTCCCCTTTTGTCGTTGAGGCTGGCCCATCTGCAGCCGGGCAGGGTTTTGCCGAGCATTCCAGTCCCCCGAAGCCGATCTCCAGATCAAGTCCAAAGATCGAGTTCAGAAGTTCATCGAAGTTCCCATGTCAAGCGAAGTTTTGACCGTCACAGGCCGAGGGATCCCCCTGCTGGGCAACGACATCGACACCGATCGGATTATCCCGGCCCGCTTTTTGAAGTGCGTCACCTTCGACGGCTTGGGCCAGCACGTGTTTGCCGACGACCGCGCCCAGGATCCCGGCCAACACCCCTTCGATCAACCCCAGTACCAGGGAGCCCAGATCCTTGTGGTCAATGCCAATTTTGGCTGTGGCTCCAGCCGGGAGCATGCGCCCCAAGCGCTGGCCAAGTGGGGGATCCGCGCCCTCATTGGCGAAAGCTTTGCCGAGATCTTCTTCGGCAACTGCTTGGCCCTAGGGATCCCTTGTGTTACGGCACCCCCGGCTGTGATTCAAGCCCTGCAGAAGGCGGTGGCCGAGGATCCCCAGCTCCAGTTGACGCTGGATCTGCCCAGCAAACAGGTGTGCTGGGGGGAGAACGCCGCTGCTGTGGAGATCCCCCAAGGAGCCTGGCAAATGCTGGTGCAGGGCACCTGGGACGCCACAGGACAACTGCTGGCCGCTCAAGCTCAGATTCACCAAGTAGCCGCTTCTTTACCCTACCTGCGTTGGCAGCGGGCCCGTTGAGCAATCCTCTCCCCCCTGATACCCATACATGGCTGGGCAGCGCCGACCCGGATTTTATGGATTTGGCGATCCGGGAGATAGAAGCTGCGGATCCAGAGGCTGCCGTGCAGCGGCTAAAGGAAGCACCTGGCTTGGTGTGGGTATGCAGCCAACGCTCATTTGCTGACCTGGCTGAGGCTTGGCAAGCTGACCCGCCCATTTTTTTACGCCACATCTGCCCCATTCACCAAGAACGGCGGCTGGCCGAGGGATCCTTAGTTGAATTGCGCCTTGATGGGGAAATGTTGGCAGCCATTGACCCCGCCCTCAGCTTTTCGGTTCAGACGCGCCTGTTTGGAGAGCCGGCTCTCAAGCCCTTCCAGGTCAATGAAACCCTGGCCGAACAGGTGATGGCAGCGGTGGGATCCCCCCTGGAGGTCAAAGACCCCCAGCAGGTGATCTCGGTGGTGATCCTGGCTCAACCGATGGGCATTCGCGCTTGGCTGGGCCTATCCTTGGCTGCCCAGAACCTCTCCAACTGGGCCGGTGGGATCCATCGCTTTCGGCGGGATCCAGAGCAGATCAGCCGCTCCGAGTTTAAGCTGCTGGAGGCCATCCAGGTGTTTCAGATTCCCTTGGTGCCAGGGGGACAGGCTCTGGATCTGGGGGCAGCGCCGGGGGGATGGTCGCGCATTTTGCGTCTATATGGCCAGCAGGTCACGGCAGTGGATCCGGCGGACTTGGACGAGCGCCTCAGCCAAGATCCGGGGATCTGCCACCATCGCCTCAGCGCCCAAGCCTACTTGGCCCGTGGCCCAGGCCGGTTTCACCTGATCCTCAACGACATGCGCATGGATGGCCCGGCTTCTGCCCGCCTGATGGTGGCTTTTGCTCCCCATCTGCAGCCACAGGGGAGAGCTGTGATGACCCTGAAGTTACCTCGTCAACACCGCCTGCGGGTGCTGCGGCAAAGTCTGGAGATTTTGGGTAGTGCCTTCCCCCTGGTGAGAGCCCGCCACCTGTTTCACAATCGCAGCGAAGTCACCCTCTACTTGCAACAGGGGATCCCTGCCCCTCAATCTGCCGTTTCCACCACCTGAATCTCCCGACGGAGCACCATTTCGCGAATGGACTCCAGCAAGCCTATCTCTTCGGGGGAGATTTTGCCGTCCGACCGGATGGCGTTGACGATTTGATCCACCTCTGTGCGGGTGAGCTTTTTGTCTTCCAGCGCTCGATCCACCAGCGCTTGCAATTGCGAAAACTCCATAAGGCTCCTCTTGCTTGAACAGGTCTTGTCGCCTCATCTCCTCATCCAAGCTACCCGCCCTGACCCAAATCTCCTGCAAGCGCAAGATTCTCTTCAGGTATCCTAAAGAAAACGTGAAACCCACCGAGAGGAAGACATCATGGCTGGCCCGGATCCCAGGAGCACTGCGCACGATTGCGCCACCCTCTGTCGAGATGGCTGTGTCTTGGGAGAGGACTGCCCCCACCGAGAGGCGGCTCGCCAAGCCGTGGCCTTTGTCATGAGCACCGACTGGGAGACCTTGATGCGGATCGCCGAATCCAAGAACCTACCCAAAAGCTCCCCTCAGGAAGAGATGGATCCCCTGCAGTTTTTGGAGAACTACCGCTTGGGCGGGTAGGCCCCAACTGAGTCTTCTCAAGGGATCCCTGCTGAGGATCCAGGGGTTTTGAGCCATACTGAGTTAGGTGGGATCCCTGGATTCTATGGTTTGGCCTTGGATCATCATTGGGTTAGTCCTCATTTCTGCCGAATTGTTTTTGCCAGAATTGGTTGCCGGCTCGGTGGGGCTGGCGGCGCTCTTGGCAGGGCTTTTGGCTTATTTGGGGCTGCCGATCTGGGTACAATTTGCCAGCTGGATTGGGGCATCGGTGGTGTTGATTATCCTCAGCCGCCGTCTGGTGCCCCATGGATCGGTTCAGGTAGAGGAATCTCGCGAGGCGCGGGCAATCACCCCCATTCCCCCAGGCGAACGGGGGCGGGTTTCTTATCTGGGTTCCACCTGGAACGCCAAGTGCAGCATTCCCAACCTGGAAATCCAAGCCGGACAGGAGCTCTACGTGGTGGAGCGACAGGGAAATACCCTCATTGTCATGCCGGCCAAGATGCTCAAGTCCTGACCTGGACAAATGTTTGTTTCCCTTGTTGCCTTGAGCGAGGGATCCCTGCTTGGGTGTGCATCAGAGGCGGGGATCTGGCATAATCACAAAAGCTAAGCCGGGATGTAGCGCAGCTTGGTAGCGCATCTGCTTTGGGAGCAGAGGGCCGCAGGTTCAAATCCTGTCATCCCGATCCTGCCTGCACCAAGAACAGAGCCATTCGCGTTCTTGGCCGATAGCTTCGCGCTTATCCAGGGCCCCAAAATCTTCCCATTGATGTTGCTAACTGCTAAAGCGGGCGTCTATTGGTGGAGGCGCAGTCTTTGTCTTGAAGGCGCGAGAAGCAAACTCTTCGATGCCATCGAATGGGTGGGTCAGGCAGCCAAGCGGGATCCCTTGTAGCCAGGCTGAGGGAAAAAAGAAGCAAGCACAAAAAAGGCAGGGTTAACTTGCCCCCGCCGAGAAGATCGAGAGTTGAGAGCTTGCTCTCGTTGTCGTAATCGTTGCATCAAGGCGCGGTTCCGTTTGTCCAGTTGGCGCTTGCGTGCCGATCCCCCACGACCGCGACGGTTTCTGCCCTGATGGCGAGGAGATTCATGAGATTTCAACAGCATGGGATCCCCTTAATTTAATTTAATGAACTAAATGGGCCTGTCTAATTCTAAACGAAGCCTCAGCCATTGACCACAAGACCGGCAGCGCAAGCTGCGGCATTTGCGGCTGGGGATAGGCCGTCTTTGTCAATTTATTCGCATCATTCGGCATGGAGGACTCCTTGGGACAGCCAGTCTTTTAGGCGGTGGGTAGCCCGGCAGTCATCCTCGTTGTAGATAAGCGAGTGCTCCAAATATCTGCGCTCCCGAGTTTCCAGCCATTGGCTATACCAATAAATGGACTGGGCGCCATTGGCATCAGGCAGACGCCACTGAAACCCCAACCAGCGGGCGATGTTTTTCAGGGAATAGCTCTCGATCGGCAGCACCACCGAGCGTTGCACCCAGGCCTGTAAATCCACAAAGCGCTGCAACAACTGCCGCAGCTGTCGGGGATCCGTGCGGTATTGCTCCCCCAGCCGTCGGCAGGTCTGCACCTCAAAGCCGTGAAAGTGGTAGATGGGAGCGTCAGGATAGCGTTGTGCCAGTTGCAAGAATTGCTCCCAAGCTTGCCTTTCTTCCCGCGGCTCGGCGGCCAGGCAACTGTGATAGCTCGCAACCTTTTTCCCCTCGGCTTGCTCCACCACCAGCAGGCCCAGCAGATAGGCGACGTTGTGGCGGGGATCCGCCTCGATATCGAAGTACAGCTCTACGGGTGTGGTGGGCAGGGTTTCCGGGGGGGATTGAATCCAGAGAGGCTGCCGGCTGAGGGTGGCACGGGCTTGCAGCTGCAGTTGCAGGGCCACGCCGGATCCCAACTTGGGAATGGCTTGCAACCTATCCAACTGAGCGTTGGCCAGGGCTTCAATCGAGTGGATCCCCGCCTCTTGCAAAAGGGGATAGCGGGATCCCGTTACGCCCGGCAGCAGGCTGAGGGGTTGAGCGGCGGCGTTCAACTGGCGACAATGCTCCCGCCAGTGGCAAAGATGGCAGCGGCTGCGGGCCATGAACACCTGCGGTGGTTCCGGCTGGTTGAGGGAGTGCAGGTACTCCTGCAGCAATTGCCGCACCTGTGCTCGTCGGCGGCTCAGGTGGACGGGGTGCCACTTCCCATCTTTCAGGATCAAAATGCCCCGCTTGGGAACGTTTCCCTGCAGGGATCCGAGCAACTCTGCCTGCAAAGCCAGCAACAATTCGTATTCCGGTTTGGGGCGTTTGCCGATACGAATATGAACCGGCAGGTAAGAGGATCGGGCGGCGTGGCGACTTCTGCCAACGAGAGCGGGATCCCGAATCAGCAGATCCAGGGAGCTGCTCACCCAAACTGAACGTCCCTCTGGAACAGCTTCAGGCGGCAACGCAAGAGCGGGCACCATCTCGCAGTCTTCTGGGGCAGGGATGGGATCCCTTGGAGAGGAGGAGTGAGGGACAGGTTCAGAAGCAAGCTGCAACAGCTCTGCCTCAGCAGTACAGTTGAGATCTTCCTGCGGTTGCCAAAACAGCTCTGCGGCAATCCGTCCGCCGTAGATCCGCTCCGCCCCGTCGGCCATGGCTGCCAAGAGAGCTTCATTGCCCGGCGCAACCCGTTCTCCGGGGAATCGCTCAAACACAGCGGCTGCCAGGGCTTGGCGATCCCGCCGCCATTGCTCCAGCAGGTTGTCCGGCGGCAGCTTGGCCTCTTGAGGGCCAAAGCGATCCAGGTAAGGCAAGCGTCGGCAACGAAAGAAAGCAAGCAGCTCCTCAGCCTCAACAGAACCCTGTCCTGCTGCTGCAACCTGGCACTCCAACGGTGGAAAACCTCAGCTCTGCTGCCATTGTGGCACGCCCCCAGGTTGCCCTCTGATCCTTCAAGACTTGGGATCCTGAGCGGGCAGGAGATGGGCGATGATCCGCTCAATCGTCTCAGATTGGCGACGAGCTGTATCGGCTTGCTGTTGACATATTGCCTTTAACTCTCCCAGCCAAGTGCTCTGCTCCTGGGATATCAGCACCTGTTGTTGAACAATGGCTTTCAGATGGGTCAGGTCATCCTTGACGAAGCTGACGGTCTCGGCCAAGGTCAACACAGCCCCAACCAGGCGATCCAGCCGGAAGTCAATTTGGTCGAACCGGTCTTTGCTCTGCATTTTCCTTACATTGGTTAGTAGAGGTTATCGGTGGGCGCTGAAGGGAAGTCACTTCACCAAGAAAAAGCCCCAAGCCGAACAGTCAGCCCGCTCAAGCTTGTGTCTTTATTGCTACCCATACGTACAGATACGTACAGATATGCCATGAGCTATCCAGCCCAATTTCCCCTTCCAGAGTCTGTACAGGTGTTGTCTTGGGAGTGCGGTTCACCCTTCAGACGCAATGTGTACTATTTTGCAAGATCCAGAGAAAAACCCCAGAGAACGAAATCACAGCCACGCAAAAGCTCAAGAGACAACCCAGACTGCTGCCAGCAGCAGGGATCCCTGATAAGACCTGCAGCTTGCTGACACGGCTGGCGTATGCTGGAGAATACAGATTTCTTTACACTTTACCGGAGCGGACTGTGACAGCTCTTTCGACGGCCCCAACCTTGCCCCAAACCAAGACGGTGGCGGTGGAAATGCAGGGGGTGTGGAAACGCTTTGGGCAGCAGGTTGCCGTTCAAGATTTGAGCCTGCAGATCCCCCAGGGGGAAGTGTTTGCCCTGTTGGGGCCCAACGGCGCCGGCAAATCCACCACCATCCGCATGCTTACTAGCCTTACCCGACCCAGCCAGGGATCCATCCGGGTGGGGGGGTATGACGTGGTGCGGGATCCGGTGGCGGTGCGGCAGCAAATTGGCGTAGTTCTGCAGCCTATCACCCTAGAGGCAGAGCTGACCGTTTGGGAAAACCTGGAGTTCCACGGGCGTATGCACCACATCCCCAACCCAGAGCGGCAACGGCGCATCGATGAATGGCTGGAGTATGTGCGGCTGGCGGATCGCCGGCAAGACAAAGTGAAAACCCTCTCAGGGGGAATGAAACGACGCTTGCAGGTGGCCAGGGCGTTACTGCATCGCCCCCAGATTTTGTTTTTGGACGAGCCCACCGTCGGGTTGGATCCCCAGGCGCGGCGGCTGTTGTGGGAGATCTTGCGGGATCTCAATCGGCAGGGCATGACCTTGCTGATTACCACCCACTACATGGAGGAGGCAGAAGAGCTGTGCGACCGCATCGGCATCATGGATGGGGGAAGGTTAATCGAGTTGGGCAGCACCGAGCAACTGCGGGCCAAGTATGGAGAGGCCCTGCTGGTGCGATCCTGTCCTGGCCGGGAGGTGGAGTACACCTTTTTCCCCAGCTTGGCGGAAGCTCAGCGGCAGTTGGAAGCTGAACCTGACAAAACCGGCCTCATGGTGCGCCCGGCCAACTTAGAAGACATTTTTGTGCGTTTGACAGGCCGCCGCTTGGATTAACGGGCCCTCACCCCTGGCCCCTCTCCCAACGTGAAGAGGGGAGAGTTATTTGGGGGTTAAGGTTTTTCCTCTCCCCATCCCTCCTTCGGAGCGGGGGGCTCAAACTTGTAGCCAACTCCACGCACGGTGCGGATCAACTCCGGTTGGCTGGTATCAGTCTCTAGTTTCTTGCGAATTTGGCCGATGTGGACATCGACCACCCGTTCATCTCCCTCGTGGTTAAAATCCCACACCTCTTGAATCAGCTCAGCCCGTCGCCAAACCCGCCCCGGATGTCGAGCCATAGCATAGAGCAAATCGAACTCCAGTGCTGTTAAGTTGATCAGGCGCTGCTCGCGGATGACTGCTCGGGTTTCCGGGTCGATTACCAAAGAGGCAAAGGTCAAGACCGGTGCGCTGGCAACTTCGGTCTTCATGCGTTGCCGCCGCAGAATGGCTTGCACTCGCGCCTGTAACTCCGGCAGGCTGAAGGGCTTGGTCAGGTAGTCATCTGCCCCCAACTGGAATCCGTGCAACTTATCAGCAGGGCTGACGCGGCTGGTCAACATCAACACGTACACGCCGGTCTCTTTTTGCATTTGCTGGCAGAGATCGTAGCCGCTCACATCCGGCAAGTTCAGATCCAAAATTACCAAGGCCGGCTGAAAAGCGCGCAACTGCTGTAAGCCCTCGGCCCCCGTCATCGCCACCTCAACCGAATACCCCTGCCGCTGCAAGTACCGCTGCAGTAGAGCACAAATGCTGGGATCATCATCGATGATGAGGATGCGTGACATGGCAGCTTGGCACTCTCGAAGTCAGCAGGAGACAAGGTTGCAGGGCGTTGGGGTGTGGGGATCCCTTCGGCAGTCCATAGGCAACCATCACATAGAGGCAATAGGCCCTCAGCTCGCCAGGTGGGAGGGGAAAAAGAGCCTTATCAACAGGGCAGGCTTGACCCCAACCTCGGCTGGAAAGGGCAACAAACGCAGGTGATTCATGAGTTATTGAACACCTAAATCTTATTTCAAGTCTTTACGTGTGGGGTCGCGCGGGGAGTTTATCCTTGCCGAGGCCGCCCTCCTGTGCGTAAATCAACGGAGGCTTATCCAAGAATCTTGGGCATTATCTTACTGAGTTGCCTGAATGGCAGAGGAAATCCGTCAAGCAGATCCTTGCACCTGGAGTTAATCTGGAAGCCGTGGCGCTTCCGTTCCTGTCTCGAGGTCTGGCCTTAGTGTGGGCGGTTTATCCCGGAGGCTTATGTACACCAATCCCGATGAAGTCTTCCGCAAAGATTTCTGGTTGGCCCTCTTCACCTGGGGGATCCTGGAGCTGGCTTGTTTCGTGATTATCCCATTCACCGGAGCCTACGCATTCTCGCAAGTGGCGGCTTGGCTGTGGCCCTCTTTGGTTTTGGGGCCGGTGGGGGCGGTGGTGGTGGCTTTTTGTTCTAAAGTGGTGCTGGCTGCTAACAACATCCCGGATCCCAGGAGAAAACAAGCCCAGCGGCAAGTGGCTCAGGTGGTCAGTCTTTTTGGCTTTCTGGGCTTGGCATTGCCCCTCCTTCTGGCAGGATGGGTATTTGGCCGAGAGATTTTGACGACCGACTGGCAGAATAAGTTCACCAACACCAATAAGTAGAAGCTAATCTCCGACGCCCTTGCCCTCTGGGGTCGCGTCGCCCCGTCAGCGTTGCGATTCCTCTGCACAGGCCTAGCAAGAGCGCTGCGGAACACGATACATTGGGATGCAATCACGTCAGCGTTGCGCAGCAGTCGTGCTCTGGCTTTCGTAAATCCCCGGTTTTGACGGGGATCCCATCTTCTCTGCGGATTTTTGCCTGCAGCATTGCGGGAAGGTATTTCGGATGGCTAACTACCCGATGCGAGGCCGTTCTTCTCCTGCTTCTGGCGGTTTTCCCTTGGGCACCTTGGTGGTGGTGAGTGTCTCGGTTGGGGCTCTGGCCGCCTTGGCTTGGCAGTTGTGGCAGCTCGTCGCCCCCATGTTGGCCCCCCCTGCCCCGCCTCAATTTCCGCAGGCCGTGCGCTTGGATCCCTTGCCCCGCCCAGCCAGTTTTCCCTCTCCCCCCTCTGGCCCTGCTGCAGGCACTGTTGACCCTGAGGGATTTCCCCCCGGCAGCCGTGGGCGGGTGATCGAGCCCATTGGCCTGGCAATCCGCAGCCAACCTTCTGCCGATGGAGCCTACCAAGGGGGAATTGTGGTGGGGGAAACGGTGACGGTGTTGGAGTACAGCGCCGATGGTCGTTGGCAACGGGTGCGGCGGGAGTTGAACGGACAAGAGGGCTGGGTGCGCGCCGGCAATTTGGGCCCTGTGGATGGTGCTTCAGCTTCAACTTCTACAGCTCCCACAGTTGAACCCAACCCTGAATCAACTCCTTTGCCGACTCGACCCCCCACGGCAGCAGTGGTTTCCCCAGGTGAGCGGGGACGGGTGAGCGAGCCCATTGGCCTGGCGCTGCGGGCCACTCCAGAGCGGGAGGGAACCTACATTGGCGGTGTGCCCATGAACGAGGTGGTGACGGTGCTGGGCCTCAGCGAAGATGGCCGTTGGCAGCGCATTCGCCGTCAGAATGGGCAGGAAGGTTGGGTGCGGGCGGGGAATTTAGCGCAGGAGTAGCCCTTGCCATAGGCATAGCCCTACAGATGCCCTGGTGGGGGATTGTAACACCAGGGAAGCCTGTGTTTCGCTAGAGCAGTGCCGTTTGCGTCATCGGGACCGAGTCCTTGGCAGGGGAACTGGTGAAACACACTCCATTTCGGCTTGGTGCTTCAACAAGGGATCCCTGGGGCAAGGGGTTAGCTTTACCCTTTCTGGCCCTTGGGTTGGCCTTCTCTCTAGGCGCCTGCCGACCGGCTTCTAACGCTGGAGCGGAAAAGGTCAGGCAGGAAGCACCCCTAGCCCAAGCAAAGGCAGAGATGGGTACTCTGGAGTTTTGGGCCAACGGCGAGGACTTCATTCGGGAGGGGTTTGTCTCCAAAGACGGCTGGGAACTGAGCTTTGAGCACGTGTACGTGACGCTGGCGGACATAACCGCCTACCAAACCGATCCGCCCTTTGATCCGGAAGGAAATGCAGATTTGCTGGCACGGGCATTGGTCAGCCTCTCCGGCCCCATCACGGTTGATTTGATCACGGCTCCCCCGGCGGAGCGGGCCTTACTGGGATCCCTAGAGGCACCCCCTAGCCACTACAACGCCCTGGGGTGGCGGCTGGTGCCAGCACTGGAGGGGCCGGCAAAGGGCTATTCCCTCTGGATCGAAGGCCAAGCCCGACCGACAAAGGAAGGGGCTGGGGAGATGCCGTTTGTGCTCAAGTTCAGCCCTGAGGTGGCCTTCACCTGCGGAGAGTATGTGGGGGAGGAGCGCAAAGGCTTTGTGCGCGTCGGCCAGGTGGCAGATCTGGAGGTCACCTTCCATTTCGACCACCTGTTTGGAGATGGAAGCTTGCCCCCCAACGACAGCCTCAATCAAGCAGCTCTGGGGTTTGCCCCTTTGGTGAAGTTGGATCCTGTCTCCCTGGAGCAGCGGCTGGCCGCGTCAGCGGCGCGGAGCACTGGGGGGGGATCCGACCTTCTGGAAGTGGACTGGGGGGATCTGCAGGAGGGATCCCCTGCGGCTAAGGCCGCATTGGAGCTCCTGCACCACTTGGGCCATGTGGGGGAAGGCCACTGCCGCGCTGCCTCTGGCCCTGCCCAGACAGAGTCTTCGCCCTGAAGTCTTGGCTTTTCTAAGACCGGTCGCCTGCAGAGCGTAGAGATTGTCGTCTGTCCTCAGCTAACCAATGAACCGAGTCTGGCCAAAACTTTGGATCCCTTCCTGCCGACTGAGCCTGATTGCGGCGTCGCGTCAGCGATGCGGAGCACGGTTGAGCTTGCTGGCTTTCGGCCTGCTCCTGTCTGCTCCCGCTTGGGGCCACGGGGTGGAGGCCTCTTGGCGGGCAGTTCCCGCTTTTGAGATCCAGGCCCGCTACGATTCTGGCGAACCGATGCGTTCTGCGCAGGTAACGGTGTTTGCGCCAACGGATCCCACTACCCCTTGGCAGGAGGGACAGACGGATGCGCGGGGACGATTTCTGCTGCAGCCGGATCCCAACCTGACGGGCCTCTGGCAGGTGCGGATTCGCCAGGCGGGGCATGGGGTGTTGGTCAACGTGCCGGTGGGCGAGGAGTTCCCTCAGACAGAAGGGATCCCCAGCGCTTCCCCACCCTTTGGGCCTTTGCAGCGGGGGGTTATGGCCGCCTGTGTCATTTGGGGCTGTCTGGGCACAGCTCTGTTCTTCTCCAGGCCCCGTCAATCTGGTTACGCAGCGGTGGAGAGCCCACCGGTTTCGGGATCTCCAGGGTCAGGAATCTCAGGCTCCCAGGCTGTCTCCTCTGCTCTGGAGTAGGACTGACCATGCACATCAGCGATGGCATTTTGCCAGCACCGCTTTGGCTAGGGGGTTATGGCATCACCGCCCTGATCACCAGCTACAGCTTGCGGCTTCTCCGTCGCGCCGGCGTTGCCGAGCAATGTCCTTGGTGGGAACGGGATCCCCGCCATCAGTTGCCCAAAGCGGCTTTGCTCACGGCTGTCTTTTTTGTGGCCTCTTCGATTCACCTGCCCTTTCCCCCGGCCAGCCTGCATCTGGTGCTGAACGGGTTGATGGGTCTGATGTTGGGGGCTTTGGCCTATCCGGCGATTGTAGTGGGCTTGTTTTTTCAGGCGGTGGCCTTTGGCCATGGGGGCCTGACCACATTGGGCATCAACGCCGCCATTATGGGGATCCCGGCGCTCCTGGCCGGTGGGATTTTTCGGGCAGGCCGTCGGGTGATGGGGGCCGGAGTGTCTGCCTTCTTGGCGGGAGCGGTTGGGGTGGGTCTAGCAGTGCTGTTGTTTTACGGGGTGGTCATGGCTGCTGTGGTTGACGCTGGCAGCGGGATCCTCTCCACAGAAGCCGGTCGCCTGGCTCTTGGGAGCTTGGTGGTGGCCCACATCCCCCTGATGGTGGTGGAGGGGTTGTTCGCCAGTTGGGTGGTGCTGTTTTTGCAGCGGGTACAACCGGCGCTGCTGGGAGAGTATGGCAAGAGATGAAGCCGGCTCAGGGATCCCTTGCTGCTGGCGTCCTGACTTCTCCAAGCCCCCTTCCTGGCTCCACCGGTGGCAACCTCTGCCCAAGGTGCTGGGCCTGATGGCGCTGATGGCGGCTTTCGCCTCGGTGAGGTGCCTGGCCCTCTTGCCGCTCATCTGGGCGCTGGTGGCCGGACTGTGGAGCCTGTCGGGATTGCCTTGGAGCCTCGGGCTGAGGCGGCTGGCAGCCCCAGGGCTGTTGGTGGCAGGGTTGATGGGGATCCTACCCTTCTGGGCGGGGGAAACCATCCTGTGGCGCTGGGGATCCCTGGCTCTGCGTTGGGAGGGGCTGCAGATGGCGCTTCGCATTGGGGGGAGAGGGCTGGCCCTATTTGCCCTCACGATGCTGCTGCTGGAGACCACTCCCACGTCGGAACTGTTGGCAGCTTTGCGGGCCCTGGGGATCCCAGACCTCCTGCTGGAACTGGCCTGGCTCACCCAGCGCTATTTGCAGGAGGTGGCCGCTCAGTGGGAGCAGATGCAACGGGCAGCCCGGTTGAGGGGTTGGCGACCGCGGGGATCCCTGTGGCGTCCTGGGCCGGCTTTGAGGCAAGACCTACCCTTCCTGGCTGCTTCGGTGGGCACCCTGTTGGTGCGCAGCTACGAGCGCTCCGAGCGCACCTATCAGGCGCTGCGACTGCGGGGCTACGGACGGGCACCTCTGTTTTCGACGGCGGCTGGCGGGGATCCCTGGAGCTGGGCGGCCAGCGGCCTGGCAGTGGTGGTGTCGGTGGGCTTGGTGTGGACGCAATTTTAGGACTAGCCGCTTGGGCTTAGAAACAGAGGGCCATCTGCTGCCCCCCTGCAAAAGCGAGGGGAAATCCAACTGGGACTAGAATAGGAAAGCCCCATCGATTGTTGTCCGTTTCTGCCAGCTTCTTGGCCTCCTGATGAACCGGTTAGAAAGCACCCTGCCTACGCCCTTCCGCAGCCCCTCCCGTTTGGCGCCGGAGGCCCCGGCCGTTGCCATCTTGCACCTGGGCTGTGAGAAAAACCGGGTGGACACCGAGCACATGCTGGGCCTGCTGGCCCAAGCGGGCTACCGGGTGGATGGGGACGAAGAGAGCGCTAACTATGTGATTGTCAACACCTGTAGCTTCATCGAGGCAGCGCGACGGGAGTCGGTCAGTACCCTGATGGAGCTGGCGGTACAAGGCAAAAAGATCATCATTGCCGGCTGCCTGGCGCAGCACTTCCAGGAGGAGCTGCTGCAGGAGATCCCGGAGGCGGTGGCTATCGTGGGCACGGGCGACTATCACCAGATCGTCCAAATCATCGAGCGGGTGGAGCGGGGAGAGCGGGTCAATGCCGTTACTTCTAGCCTGGATTACATTGCCGATGAGACTGTCCCCCGCTACCGCACCACCCACGCGCCGGTGGCCTACCTGCGGGTAGCTGAGGGCTGTAACTACCGCTGCTCTTTCTGCATCATCCCCCACTTGCGGGGCGACCAACGCTCCCGCTCCATCGAGTCCATCCTCCGGGAAGCAGAACAGCTGGCCGAGGAAGGAGTGCGGGAGCTGATTTTAATTTCCCAGATCACCACCCACTACGGGATCGACCTCTACGGGGAGCCGCGCTTGGCTGAGCTTATCCGCGCCCTGGGCCAGATCCCCATTCCCTGGATCCGCATGCTCTACGCCTACCCCACCGGCATCACGCCTGCAGTGGTGGAGGCCATCCAAGAAACTCCCAATTTCTTGCCTTACCTGGATTTGCCCCTACAGCACAGCCATCCTGAGATCCTCAAGGCCATGAATCGCCCCTGGCAAGGGCAGGTCAACGACCGGGTGATCGAGCGGCTGCGCCAGGCGTTGCCCAATGCCGTGCTGCGCACCAGCTTTATCGTCGGCTTTCCTGGGGAGACGGAGGAGCACTTCCAGCATCTACTAGACTTTGTCCAGCGCCATCAGTTTGACCATGTGGGGGTGTTTACCTTTTCTCCCGAAGAGGGCACCCCTGCCTACCACCTCCCCCATCAGGTTCCAGAGGCTGTCAAACAAGAGCGCCGCGCCCGTCTAATGCAACTGCAGCAAGGCATTGCCTTCCGCCGCAACCGCGAGCAGGTGGGCCGAGTGGTACCTGTACTTTTGGAGCAGGAAAACCCCAGAACCGGCGAGTGGATTGGCCGCTCCCCTCGCTTTGCCCCCGAAGTGGACGGGGTGGTGTACGTGCGTGGGGAGGGCTCTCTGGGATCCCTGGTGCCGGTGCAGATCACCCACGCCGAGCCCTATGATCTCTTCGGTCGGGTGGTGGCAGCGCCGGAGGGTTTTAGCTGGAGCGGGCGGTAGCGGTGCAAAGCACTTTGGTAGGATCTTCATCCACGGGAGAGGAGCTGGGAATGACTACCCTTGGCGGCAGCGGGACCGAGTCTTTAGATGAGCTGAAACAGGCGGCAGCCCGGGCTGCAGTTCAAAAGGTGCAGTCGGGAATGGTGGTGGGGCTGGGCACGGGATCCACAGCCGCCTTTGCTGTCAGCGCCCTAGCAGAGCGGATGCAAAGCGAGGGTCTGCAGATCCTCGGTGTGCCCACCTCCGAGCGCACGGCTGAACAGGCCCGCTCCCTGGGGATCCCGCTGGCTACCCTAGAAGAGCAGCCGCGCCTGGATCTGGCCATCGATGGGGCCGACGAGATTGAAGTGGGATCCCTGGACCTGATCAAAGGGGCAGGAGGGGCCCTGTTGCGGGAAAAATTGGTGGAGGCCAGCGCTGCCGAGCTGATCATCGTTGCCGATGCCTCTAAAAAAGTCCCGCAGTTGGGCATTCGCTTCCCGGTGCCGGTAGAGGTGGTGCGCTTTGGCTGGAAAACCACCTTGGCGCGGGTAGAGGCTCTGGGGTGCACAGCCACCTTACGGCGGAATGCCAACGGGGATCCCTACCTGACGGATGAGCAGCACTACATCCTCGACTGCCAATTCGGCCCCATAGCGGATCCTGCCAAGATCGCCGATCAACTCAAAGGGACGGTGGGGGTTGTGGAACATGGCCTGTTCATCGGCATGGCCAAAGAGGCAATCATCGCCCTCCCGACTGGGATCGAAACGCTGCAACCCAGCTGACAACTTCCTATACCCAGTCGTGTATTGGCGTTGCCCAGGAACTGGGTTTACAGCTTTTTCCGACTTCATGGGAGTTCCGTAGCCAAGCGGGAGCCTTCCCACGCAAGAGATTGATTGACACTGGCTGTGGTAAACAACGCTGAAAAAAGCTGTACAGCTATCCCCAACTCCCCTCTCCCCCTGGGAGAGGGGCTGGGGGTGAGGGGGAGCGCTTGGGAAATGTCTCAATCGGGTCTGAAATGACCATAGACGAAGAGGCTGTAGGCGAATTGGAGTTTCTGCCCGATGCTGACCTTACGAACTGTGGCTGACCTGCTGCAAACTCCTCTGCAGGGGGATCCCCATTTGTTGGGTCTTCCCGTCCAAGCCATTTGCACCGACAGCCGCCAACTCCAGCCGGGGTCAGTCTTTGTGGCGCTGCGGGGGGAACGGTTTGATGGACACAACTTTATTCCACAAGCTTTGGCAAGGGGGGCCGTTGCCGTCATCAGCCAGCGTCCGGTGGCTGGGCCCCATTTTCAAGTCTCAGATACCCTAGCTGCCTACCAGCGCATTGCCAGAGGCTGGCGGGAGCAGTTTCCCCCCTCCGTAGTAGCCATCACGGGCTCAGCAGGCAAAACCACCACCAAGGAAATGCTGGCGGCTGCCCTATCCCGCTACGGCACAGTTCTCAAAAGTGAGGCCAACCACAACAACGACATCGGGGTTGCTCAAACCCTGCTCCAGATGCGACCGGAGCATCAGTTTGTGGTTCTGGAAATGGCCATGCGCGGCCCCGGAGAAATTCGCCGGCTGGCTCAGATGGCTCAACCCACCCACGCTCTGATCACCCATATTGGCACCGCCCACATCGGCAGACTGGGATCCCGCGCGGCCATTGCTGCTGCCAAGTGCGAGCTGCTGCAGGAGCTAGGGCAGGGGGTGGCTCTGCTGAATGGAGAAGATCCCTTGCTGTTGTCTACCGCCGCCAGCCTGTGGTCGGGACAAACCCTTACCTATGGTCTGGATCGGGGGGACTTACGGGGAGAATGGGATCCCCAAGCCCAAACGGTAACCGTGGAGGGCCTAACGCTGCCGGTGCCTCTGCCGGGAAGGCATCATGCCCTCAACTGGATGGGGGTGCTGGCTGCTTTGCGCAGCTTGGGGCTGGATTGGGAGCGGCTCCGAGAACCCATCGCCTTGCCTACCCCTCTGGAGGGGCGCAACCGCCATCTCAAGCTGGCAGGAGATGTGGAAATCTGGGACGAAACCTACAACGCCTCGCCGGAAGCGATGATCGCGGCTCTACACCTGCTGGCCCAAACCCCGGGAAAACGGCGCTGGGCCATTCTCGGCCCGATGCGGGAGTTGGGAGAGCATGCGCCTCAGCTCTATGCAGAGGTGGGTCGGGCGGCTGCCCCTCTGGGGCTGGATCGGATCTTGCTCTTGGATCCCGAAGGAGAAATGCAACCGCTGCTCGACCAAAAACCGGCAGCCCAGACAGAACGCTGCGAGGAGGTATCCGAACTGCTGGAAATCTTGCTCCATCACGTGCAAGCCGGGGATCGGCTGCTGTTCAAGGCAGCGCGAGCTGTTGAGCTGGATCGGGTGCTGCGCCGCTTTTTGCAGGAGTGGCAGGCATAGGCTAAACTGAGGGATATATCGATGGAAAGCCCGCGTCCCTCGGTTGAGAGGAGATCAATCCAAGCCGAGTTCATTCCTCGTCGATAACTGCCCTTTTTCCGTACGGCATGTACTACCACAATCCCTCTCTGCGCGAAGAGCCCCGCGATCAGCCGCCAACGGTGGTGCCCTCTCCTAGCAGCCTCTCCATTCTTGACTGGTTGCGCAAAGAGGGCCGGTTGATCGAGCAGCCCATTGAGGTCCCTGAGATGATTTTGGAAGAAGACATCGACGATATCGACGATTTGATCGGGGACGACTACGACGAAGACTTCGAGCCGGAAGAAGAGTAAGCACAACTGCCAGGATTATTACGAGCTCGTTAACTCATTTATCCCTTTGCTCGGCACCGTGAGGGTGTTATTTTTTGTGCTGCCGCTGGATAGACAGCTCGAGCAAACAAAACAGTACAGTCGTTTCAGGTTAGAGTGAGACGCCTGAGCTACCAAGAAAAGTCTTCCAGCCCCGCGCATTCAACGCTTCAGGTGTGGGTGCAGCGTTTTAGTTTGAATCAGAATGACTATAGATGCAGACAAACGTAACTGATCCCTCAGCCTCAAGGGATCCTTTTTCAGCCTGTTTTGGATTGCTCACCACCACCCTGCGATGATTGTTGCAAATCTAACCTTAGTGGAAGATACCCCAGCAGCCTTTGTAAGAAAGCATCTTGGGGCAGTAGAAACATCTTTTTCGGGGACTTTTTTCGATTTCTCACTTACCATGCAGTGCCCGGCAAAGTTCTCTCCACCTCTTTGGAAGCTGGGGAAGTGGTTACGGTCGAGGGATCCCCTGTGGAAATCTCTTTGGCTGATGGTGTCAAGGTCAACGATGCCAATGTGGTAACAGCCGACATTGAAGCTTCCAACGGTGTCATCCACGTCATCGACAAGGTGATCTTGCCTCCACAAGGGTGACCTACCAACGCCATGGATTCTAGGCCCTTCAGGGTCTAGCCCTCTGGCAGCCCCTGCTCTGGTGGCGGGGGTTTTGTATTGGGATCCCCAGCTATTCCGTTCTTTGGGCAAGGGATCCCCAATTTCATAGGTCGATGCCAACGCTGGAAGCGTAGATTGCCTCCACCGATACAGCGGACACCCGTTGAGGACGCACGATCATGTACTCATTGTCCATTTGCTTGGGCAAGGTGATGAACTCTTCGCCGCCCACCATGAGGTTGTTGATCAACTCCGTGTATTCTCTGGCTTCTTTGACCCGTACCTGCATGGTTTGTCCACCTTCAAGCATGATGTGGACAAGATATCCGTCGGGTTTTCTGGCCATGGATGCTCCTGCTGGGTGAACCGAAGGGTGTTCTCACGAACATTATTCCCCCTTTCGAGACCCCTAACCAACCCCTGACTCTTCCGTGAAATCTAGAATTGAGCTGCGCCAAACCGAATCCCAAGCCGTAGCATAGTGAAAGTGAAATGTGCCCATTTTAATCTTCCTCGCGCTCCATGCCCCATTTGCCTGATGTTTCTGCCGCCCACCGTGAGCTGGAGTGGAATGGAGTTCCTTCCACGCCGACAAACGACGCCCAACCCCTAAGTCGCCCTACTGTGAAGGATCCCATCACCGCCCGTTCCGACATCATCGCCGTCGGGGGAGCAGAGGACAAGGAAAATGAGCGCCACATCCTTTGGGAATTCTTCCGCCGAGCGGGGGGAAAGTCTGCCCACATCACCATCGTGCCCGCGGCTTCTGGGATCCCGGCGGTGCTGGGGGAGATCTACGCCAACATTTTTCAGCAGATGGGGGCGGCCAGCCTCCAAGTTCTAGATATCCGCAGCCCGATGGAGGCGAGGGATCCCGATAACGTTGAGAAAATCCGCTTCTCCACCGGCATCTACTTTACGGGTGGGGATCAGGAGCGGCTGGCGGAGGTGCTGGCCCACAGCGAGCTGATGGAGGCCATTCGACAGCAGTGGCAGCGGGGGCAGACGGTAATTGCCGGAACCAGCGCCGGAGCTTCTGCGTTGGGGCAGCAGATGATCTCCCGCGGCTACAGCGGAGAACCGCCCACGCCGGCAATTGTAACGGTGAAGACGGGCTTGGGCCTTTTGCCTCGCGTCATCATCGATCAACATTTCCATCAGCGCAATCGCCTGGTGCGGCTGGTCACGGCGGTGGCCCACTACCCCCAATGTCTGGGCATCGGCATTGACGAGAATACGGCGGTGGTGATCCAGGCCGACGATGTGATGGAGGTGATCGGCTTGGGGACGGTGACGATTGTGGACGGGACGCAACTGTACTCGACCGTTCAGGAGGCGGCGGCGGATGAGTATTTTCGGCTGCACAATGCCCGCATTCACTTTTTGCCGCCGGGATCCCGATTCGATCTCAACACCTTGTCTCCGCTGTGACCGGTGAAAACTTTGTCCTGCCGAGGCGGCTGGACTGGCGCAACCTCAACACCCTCTGGGGATCCCTATTGGCCGAAACCTTGAGTCGGCTGGGTTGCCGTTTAGCGGTGGTGTCTCCGGGATCCCGCTCAGCCCCCCTGACCTACGCCCTGGCCCAGCACCCCGACATCGAGGCGATCCCGGTGCTGGATGAGCGGTCGGCAGCCTTTTTTGCGCTGGGATTGGCCCAGCAAACCCGGCGGCCCATTCCCCTGGTGTGTACTTCCGGCAGTGCTGCCGCCCACTTTTTCCCGGCTCTCCTTGAGGCAGCCGAAAGTGGCTTTCCCCTGTTGATCCTGACGGCGGATCGGCCTCCAGAGCTGCGCCACTGTCGCGCCGGCCAAGCAATTGACCAAGTGAAGCTCTACGGCCATTACCCCAACTGGCAGGCGGAATTGGCCGTGCCCAGCGCGGCTCCAGAAGCCCTGGCCTACCTGCGCCAAACCCTAGTGCACGCCTGGGAGCGCACCCTTTACCCTTTTCCCGGCCCGGTGCATTTAAATGTGCCTTTCCGGGATCCCTTGGCTCCCATTGCCGATGGCAGCACTGCGCCGCTGCTCCATCTACAGGAAGATCCGGAGTTCGAGAAGACCTTTTTTCGTGGGGTTGCTCCTCCATGCACCGGCTCTTCCTTGCAGGCGGTGCGGAGCCCTCTGCAGACGGAGACAGCTTCTTTTTGGCAGGAGTGGCGCAGCTGTGAGCGGGGGGTGATCTTGGCGGGGCCGGCTCAACCGCTGGATCCCCAGCGCTATGTGGAGGCAGTGGCCCGTTTGGCGACGGCTTTGGGCTGGCCGGTGCTGGCGGAGGGGCTTTCTCCCCTGCGGAACTACGCTTCCCTCAACCCCTATCTCATCACCACCTACGATCTCATCCTGCAGCGGGATCGGCCCCAGCTTTGGCCAGAGCAAGTCATCCAACTGGGATCCCTGCCCACCAGCAAAGCGCTGCGGCAAACCCTGGCCAAGGTTGCTCCCCGCGTTTGGCGGTTGGATCCCCGCCCTGAGAATGGGGATCCCCTGCACAACCCCACCACCCACTTGCCTTTCGCCGTAGAGGAGTGGGTCGCCGGGATCCCAGAAGCACCGGCCAAGCAAACAACTTTTCTGCAGGGCTGGCTGACAGCCGAAGCGCAAATCCGGACCGCCTTAGACCAGGCTATGGCTGACCTGCCGGAGTGGTTTGAGGGTAGGATAGCCTGGTGGCTGGCCCGCCACCTGCCGCCAGAGACGCCGCTATTCATTGCCAACAGCACGCCGGTGCGGGATGTGGAGTGGTTTTGGCCCCCCAACGACCGCCGCATCCGGCCCTACTTCAACCGCGGCACCAACGGCATCGATGGCCTTCTCTCTACCGCCTTCGGGGTGGCCCACCGGCAGCGCCCGACGGTGTTGCTAACCGGGGATCTGGCCTTTTTGCACGACTGCGGCGGCCTGCGGCTTGGCCCTCACCTGCAGGGATCCCTGACCATTCTCCTCATCAACAACCAGGGGGGTGGGATTTTTGAGCTGCTGCCCATCGCTGAGGTGGGCCGTCAAGGGCCAGATCCGCCCTTTGAGCCCTACTTTGCTACTCCCCAGTCGGTGGATCTTGCCCTCCTCTGCCAAGCCCACGGCATTCCCCACCGGCGGGTGGAAAGCTGGCAGGAGCTGGCCCAAGCTTTGGATCCCTTGCCTGCCCAAGGGGTGCGGGTGTTGGAGATCCTTACGGATCGAAAAGCCGATGCTCAGCGGCGGCGGGACTGGTTTCAACAGTGGTCGGAGCTGCCATCCAAGCCTTGACCTGCTTCCAGATCTGCTCCGGCAAATCCTCAGCTTCGCAGTCCAGCCACTGGATCCCTGGCACGGCCCGGAACCAGGTCATCTGCCGCTTGGCAAATTGGCGGGTGCGCCGCACAATCAGGGGCTGCAGTTCGGCTTCCGGGATCCGCCCCTCCAGGTAAGCGCCGATCTCCGCATAGCCCAAGGTCTGCAAGAGGGGTAAGTCTGGCCCGTAGCGCTCCCGCAGGGTTTTCACCTCCTCGATCCACCCCCGCTCCATCATCTCTGCCGTGCGCCGGGCAATGCGTTGTTCCAAACGGGGCATTGGGCAGCGCAGCCCCAGGATCAAGATGGGGTAATGGGGGGGATGGGCCTGCCGTAGGCTGGAAGCCGGCTTCCCGGTGGTGTAAACGATCTCCAAAGCACGCAGCGTGCGCACTGCGTCATGGGGATGAATGTGCTGGGCGGCAACGGGATCCAACTGCTGCAGCCAGGCGTAGCGGATCTCAGGGGGCCAAGTTTCCAGTTGTCTTCTCAGTTGGGGCTGCGGGGGTACAGCAGGGATCCCCAGGCCGGAGGTTACCGACTGGATGTAGAGACCGGTGCCCCCCACCAAGATGGGAGTCTGTCCCTGCCGATGGGCCTCGGCGATGCGGGCTTGGGCCGCCTGCTGAAACTCGGCCACCGTGTAGGTGTGGCAGGGATCAACAATGTCGATCAACTCGTGGGGCCAAAGGGCCTGCTCAGCAGGGGTGGGCTTGGCCGTGCCGATGTCGAACTCGCGGTAGACCTGGCGAGAGTCCGCATTCAACAACGGGGATCCCAGCCGTTGGGCCAAAAGCAGCGCCTGTCGAGATTTCCCGGTGGCCGTGGGGCCGGCAATGACGATCACTCCCGGCCATCCTGGCCGGTCGGAAGCTGCTGCAGCGGGAATGCCATTCTCGAGGGTAATGCGCATTCGCTACCCAAACCATCGGCAGGGCAGACTGGCAAGCAACTTTCCTCAGAGACCAGATTAAGATTCTCGAAGAACCTTGTCTCTTTGGGTTAGGATCGGTTACTTACTACCCTGCTTTTTTGCTGTGCTGATCTCATCCTACATTCCTGCTTCGACGGTTTTGAGGGGCAATGGGCCACAGCCGCAGCCAGTGGCGCAGTTTTTACCTCTCCGGCTAGAGCTGTTCGCAAGGCGCGGCCTCAGCCAGATTGGACGGGCAATTGGAACAGGGTTGCTGATGGCTATGCTCATAGGTGTCCCTTGCTCGGCGCGGGGGGAGACCTTGGTGCTCAAGCAGGGAGAAGTGCGCACTCTGCCCCTGCTGCAAACCCGGGCTCGGCTGCCCTTGCAAATGGAAATGCTCTATCTGGGCATGGTCGAGGAGCGCTTCTTGAGCTACGCCCGGGTCAACAACTGGGAGACCCTTTCTAGCGAGCGGGAGGATCCCCGTTGGAGCCGCTGGCAACTGCGTCCTGGGGGTGAAGCCCTTTACCTGCCCGATTCCCCTTCATCTCAGAACTCCTTGGAGCCCCCCATCTATGCCCGTGGGTTTTATGTGCAAGCCTATTTTGTCGGCGGGCGCCTGGCGGGAATGCACCTGATTCGCAACCCTGAAGAGCCGGGCTTCAACTTGAAGACCCTGCAAAGGCTTATCCGCGCCTGGTTTCCCGATAATCGCCTGATGTTGCATTACCAAATACTGCCAGAGGATCCCGAGCAGCAGGTGCTGGGCGCCTATTTGGGCACCATTCCTCCTCCCTACCTTGCCGATATTCGGCGCAACCGCGTGCCTTTTTGTCAGACTTTTTTCAGCCCCACTTTGCCCCAGCCGATCATCCCCCCCTCCGTCGATGGGCCTCCCCATTGCCTGGGCACAACTGCCGTCAACAGCGGGACGGGGCCTTACGCTGCCCAGAAAGGGGCTGCTGCTTTGCGCTAAAGGCACGTGAGGAGTTGGCTCAGCGCAGCGCTGGGGTCAAGCCGGATTTCAGCAAGGGAGCAGTTTCCTTCAAAATGAACTGTCACCTTAAACTGTCACCAGCTCGGGACGGCGGCTGTTGCGAATGCTGCGAATGGCTTCTGCATAGTCTTTGGCCTTGAACACTGCCGAACCGGCCACAATGGCATTGGCTCCTGCCTCGATCACCTGCCAAGCGTTGCTTCCCTTCAAGCCACCATCCACCTCGATCCAGGGATCCAGGCCCCGCTCATCGCACATGGCCCGCAACTGGCGAATTTTGGGCACCACTGCCGGAATGAAGCTTTGCCCGCCAAATCCGGGGTTGACACTCATGATCAACACCAGATCCACCAGATCCAGCACGTATTGGATCAGCTCCAAAGGGCTGGCCGGATTGAGCACCACGCCCGCTTGCTTGCCCAGATCCTTGATTTGGCTGAGGGTGCGGTGCAGGTGAATGGTGGAGCTGGACTCTGCGTGCACGGAAATAATGTCGGCCCCTGCCTTGGCAAAATCCGCCACATAGTTCTCCGGCTCTACAATCATCAGGTGGACGTCCAGGGGCTTGGCCGTCACCGGGCGCAGGGCTTCCACCACCAACGGGCCGATGGTGATGTTGGGCACAAAGCGGCCATCCATCACATCCACATGGATCCAGTCGGCCCCCGCCTCATCCACTGCCCGTACTTCCTCCCCCAACCGGCTGAAATCGGCTGAAAGGATGGAAGGGGCGATGACAATCGGCTTTTGCCCAGAGGTCGCTGACGGCTGCACCATGGTGAGTCCTGGGGATTGAAAACAGAGAAACGGAGAAACCTGCTCCTCTATGGTACGGGGTTTGATCCCCTTTGCAAAGCGTCATATCCCCTCTCAGCTTGGCACTCAAGGCTCCAGGGGGGACGTGGACTCTGGCGACAGGATCCCGTTCGCGTTGGCGGAACGGAGTCCTTTCAAGCTCGCATCGCCGGGCCACAGACCCTGCAAGACTTGGGCAACACGGTGCCAGGGATCCAGCCGTTCCGCTCGCGGAAGCAGGACGGAGTCCTGGCTGCTTTGAGGCTCTGGAGAAGACTGCTCAGAGGGGGCGGGATCCCTTTCCTCCAGCCTCAGGGAAAGCTGCTGCAACTGCATGTAGATGCTGTTCACGGCCAGCATGGCCAAGACCGTGCCAAAAAACTTGGTGCGGGATCCCATAGGTCAACCCCTGTGCGAAAACAAAGATACGGTTGTCGCGGGTGCGCTAGCTCCACCTTAGCTTACGGGTTTGGCTTGCCGTTCGGAGAAAATATTGATGTTCGCGTCGGCCTTGCAAAGCCCCACGGTCAAGATTTCCCAACAAGACAATGACTGCCCCCCAAAAGCCAACCTATCATCACCTGCACACCGCCCTTTGGGTGAGCGATCTGGCCAGAGCCGAACATTTTTACGGAACGGTGCTTGGGATCCCCAAGGCGGAACGCTTTGCGTTTAACTTTCCCGGCGCTTGGTATCAAGTGGGTTCCTCCCAAATTCATTTAATCGTGGCCGAGGAGCCGATGGATCCACGGCAGCGAAGCGGAACGGGATCCTCAAAGTGGGGGCGTAATCCCCATGTGGCGCTGGGGGTAGATGACTTGGAAGCGGTGAAGGCTCGCCTGCGGCAGGAAGGGTATGAGGTGCAACCGAGCGCTTCCGGGCGAGCGGCAGTGTTCGTCCGGGATCCGGATGGGAATGTGATAGAGCTAAGCTCGATTAGCGCAACTTAGCCATGAGCCATCTCCCCTCAGCAATGCCGCCGGTTGCAACAGCGTTGCGTAGCGATATGGGTTCTCGTTGCCAGTTCGATCCGGCCATCAGCCTGGTCAGTTCCGCACAGATGCAGCGCATTGAGGAGCAGATCTTCTCTGCCGGCATGCCCGTTGCCGCTCTGATGGAGAAGGTGGGGCTGGCCGTTGTTGCTCAGTTGCAGAAGGATTTTCCGCAAGCCCAGCGCATTGGGATCCTCTGTGGGACAGGGCACAACGGTGGCGATGGGTTGGTGGTTGGGCGGGAGCTATGGCTGGCCCAAAAGTCGGTGAAGGTGTGGTTGGGCAAGCCAGAACTCAAGCCCCTAACGGCAGACCACGCCCGCTATCTCAAGGCGCTGGGGGCGGAGTTTGTGGGGCAGCTTGAGGAGCTGGCCGATTGCGATTTGCTCATCGATGCCCTGTTTGGGATCGGTTTGAACCGACCCTTGGGGGAGCCTTGGGCGGGGGCGGTGGGGTGGGCCAATGGCAGTGGGATCCCCATCCTTAGCCTGGATTTGCCGTCTGGCCTCAACGACCAAACCGGGGAAGTCTGGGGCTGCTGCATTCGCGCCAGCCATACCTATACCCTTGGCCTTTGGAAACGGGGGCTGTGGCAGGAAGCAGCTCTGCCTTGGGTAGGACGGTTACATCGCGTTGATTTTGGGATCCCCGCTTGGGCCTACCCAGAGGTGGAGGTTCCCCGGTTGTTGCTGCGGCCTTGGCAGCACTTTCCCGCGGATCCCCCTTTGGATACCCACAAATACCGCCAGGGATCCCTGCTAGGGGTGGCAGGCTCGGCGGCCTATGCCGGGGCGGCCCTGTTGGCGGGGCTGGGATCCCGCGCCAGTGGGGTGGGTATGGTGACGATGGCGGTGCCGGCGGAGTTGAAAGGAGTGATCCACAGCGCCCTGCCGGAAGTCTTGGTCTATGCCTGGGAGGGGATCCCCGCTTTGCCCCAGGTGGCCGAGAAACCCTTTCAGGCGGTGGCCGTGGGGCCGGGCTTGGGAGAAACCCGCTTACCGCTGCTGGAACTCCTGCTGCGGGATTGGGCCGGGATCCCCTGGGTTATCGATGCCGATGGCCTCAATGCTCTGGCGGAGATGGGGGTAGAGCGCCTGCCAGAAAACGGGATCCAGGCCATCCTCACCCCCCACCTGGGGGAATTTCGGCGGCTTTTTCCGGGGATCCCGCTTGGGGATCGCATCGAGGCAGCCCAAAGGGCGGCAGCCCAGAGTGGAGCAGTGGTGGTTTTGAAAGGGGCGCGGACGGTGATCGCCTCTCCCACTGGGGAATGCTGGGTGAACCCGGAGAGCACACCGGCTTTGGCCCGCGGTGGCAGCGGCGATGTCTTGACTGGCCTGATTGGTGGCCTGGTGGCCCGCCGAACGGCCCAAGTGGGTCGGCCCTTGGAGATTGCTGAGCTGCTCAGTTGCGCCTGTGCCGGGGTGTGGTGGCATGCCCAAGCGGCTATCCAGCTGGCGCGGGAACGCGGTCTAACAGGGGTGGATCCGGCCCACCTGGCGGAGCACCTGCCCAAGGCGCTGCAGAGCCTGCGGGAGCAAGGGTGAAGGAAGGAGCTGCAAAACCCAGCCTAGGGTTTCAGGAACCCCAGGGCCAACCCCAAGAAAATGAACAGGCCAAAGCCAATCCGATAGACGATGAACAGCCAGGTGCTGCTGCGCTGCAAAAACTGAATCAGCCAATCGATAGAGAGATAGGAAAAGACAAAAGCAGAAAGAGTGCCCAACCCCTGCGACAGCAGCGCCTCTGCCCTGAACTCAGAGATCAACTCTTCTACCCCCGCCAAAAAGAGCGCCGGGATCCCCAGCAAGAAGGAGTAACGGGCGGCAGCCGGGCGTTGCAAATTGAGCAACAGCCCCGCCGTCAGCGTCGAGCCGGAGCGCGACACCCCAGGGATCAGGGACAAAGCTTGGGCCAGCCCCACCCAGATCCCATCCCCAATGCCCAAGCTGTGAAGGTCTCGTTGGCGTTTGCCCGTTTGCTCTGCCCAGCCCAACAACAAAGCCAAGCCAATGGCTGCGGTGGCGATCACCCACAACTGGCGGGGCGGGGATCCCCAAATGGCCTTGATGGCCCAGCCGGCAACCACAATTGGCACTGTTCCCACCAGGATCCCTACCAGCAGCCGCCAAGGCTCCTGCTGGAAATCTCGTTCTCGCCAGGCTTTCCAGGAGCCCAGGAGCAACTGGCGCAGGTCAGAGGCAAAGTAGATCAGCACCGCCCCCAAACTGCCCAACTGGATCACCGCCGTAAACGAAGCTCCCGCATCCGGCCACCCCACCAAAGCCGGAAACACCCGCAGATGGGCCGTGCTGCTAATGGGCAGAAATTCGGTGATCCCTTGCACCATGCCCAAAATTAGAGCCTGCCACCAATCGGGATACCAAGTGTCAGCAAGCAACAAGGTAAACACTCCCCCACCCAAACTTGCCGGATTTGCACAATCCCCATTCTTAGAAAAACTCAGAACTCCGGCTTTTTCCAGCAGCCCATACCACGGCGAACAAACACTTGCAGAGGGATCCCACCCCAACTGGCCGGGAACTTGGGTGTCGCTGTCCCAGACCCGCAAAAGGGCTGTGCCTATAGGATCGCCGCAAAGATCAACAGTAGGTCAGATCATCGGGTCAATAGATCAGAAGCCAATCCGCTCTGGGTCTTCAATGGTAATCAGCCAGTTGCCCACATTCCGGAAGAGGGGGTTGGGTTCCGTACCCCGTACCCGCGCCTCCACACGGTAGATACCGGCAGATGAAGGGTTGCGCACGTTGGAGAGCACCAGACGGATCTCCTGACCGGCAGCAATGGGTTGACGGGCCACCACCTCTAGAGAGCGAAACTCCTCGTTCCAGTACACTTGATCCAGCTCTACAGGCCGGCCTTCTACCTCCAGGCGGACACTTTCCGGATCGATGCGGCCATCGAAATTCCTGTCCCCGTTGATCTGCACTTCTGCCACCGCCACATTCTGGGGGGGGATCGTCAGGCGGTAGCGATCCAAACGACTGCGAACCCCGCCAAAATCGAGCCGATAGCTGAGGACAGGTACCCCTTCACTGCCGGTGATCACCAAACCCGACTGCGCCTCTGCAGAATGGGGCATCACCAGGGATCCCAGGCTCCCCATCACCAGAACCGCCAAGGCCAGCCTCATGCCTCGCCGGGCAAGGCCAAGTTCCTGCGAACATTTCCCTGCTCTCATCACTGCTCTCAACACCCAAACCTCCGCTGGTTGAAACACCTCAGCACCTTCAAAGCTCACTAGCGCGGCCTGTAGACAGCCTGACCGATGGCAAGCAAGGCCGACGCCTCGCCGTCCATTGTAGGGGATGGGATCCCCTCTACCGAGAGAGCTTAAGGCTTATCGAGGTGCGGAAGTGCGTAGTTCGTCCAGGATCCCAGACAAAAACTTTGGGCCGCCACACCCACGGTGCAGCTCCCACGCAACGCTGATTGCGACCACAAGGTGACCTTCGGTGGATTGGCCCTCGCCCTTCTACGGCTTCACTTGAGGAAACTCAGCACCCCCACCCCAATCACCATCAGCACCCAGAGCAGGGATCCCACCAAAATCACATTCTTGGCCCGGCTCCAGTCGCTGGCTGAGCTGTAGAGCACCGGCACCGCCACCACCAACAGCAAGCTGTAAAGCACCAACACCAACAAAGCAATTTGGAAAACGAGCATCATCTTGCGGATCCCTCACAAAAGTCTTGTCTTGGATAAAAGCTCCCGGTAACACCGGACGGCAGCAGGATAGAAAGGATAACGCTCTGACTATACCAAAATGGGATCCCTCCCAAGGCCAGATCCGTTGAGGCGGCTGATGGATTCATCTAGACACAGGCTGGAGGCGGAAGGGGTTAAAGTCGGTTGCCACATCGAAGTAGTCTTCTTGTTCTTGCTGCTTTAGCCAGCCGGTAATGGCATAGGTCAGGGGCGTGAACGCCGCCTCAACGGCACACTTGAACACATAGTTGGAGAGTATTAAGCTGCCCAGGCCAGGGAACACCCCCCAGAAGGCCAAGGTGACAAACAGTCCAGTATCCACCGCTTGGCCCACCAGGGTAGAGCCAATGGTGCGCGTCCACAGCCACCGTCCCCGCGTCCACACCTTCATCCGGGCCAGTACGTAGGCGTTGGCAAAGCTGCCTCCCCAATAGGCGATTAAGCTGGCCAGCACAAGGCGGGGCGTCAGGCCCAGAATCTGGTCGTAGGCTTCTTGATAGGGCCAGTCGGGGGCGGCCGGCAGGGATCCCACGATCATGAACGTTACCGACATGAGGGCCGCCGAGATAAATCCCAGCCAGATCACCCGTCGCGAGCGGGCATAGCCATAGACTTCGGTGAGGATGTCGCCGAAAATGTAGCTGAGGGGGAAAAGAATGGTGCCGCCATCGAAGGTAAAGGGCCCCAGAAGAACGATCTTGGTCGAGGCAATGTTGGAGATGAGCAGCACCGCCACGAACAGGGCCGTCACCGCATCCAGGTGTCGGTAGGCGCGCTCAAAGCTTTGCTCAGCCATCAAGACCCCCCAATAGTTTACGGATATGCCGCAGCTCTTTGACGATTAGGGCTAAGCCCTGGCTGTGCCGTTCCACTTCGCTGGTGAGCTTACGGATTTGCTCTTCTAGGTTAGCGCTGTGAGACTCCTGACGATCTAGGCGCTGGTTGAGGTTGGCAAGCCGCGTCACTACTTCCCGCTGGATCAGGTTTTCCGTACCTTGAATCAGCAGCGTCTCGATGGCGGTGAGCCGGTTCAGAATCAGTTGGGTGTTGGTTTCGGATCCCGGCTCCGCTGCCGCCGCAGGAGTCACCTGCAGGGCCTTTTGGATTTGAGCCAGAAGAGTCTCCGCTTCAAACGGCTTTTCGATAAAATCGAAGTCGACAAAAGGCTCAGGGATGCGGGCTGTCACTTGTTCCTTCATCCCCGACATCATGATAACGGGGGTATTTTTCAGACTGTCTTCGCGGCGGATGGCCTGCAAGGTGTCGTAGCCATCCATCTTGGGCATGACAAAATCCAGCAGGATCAGGTCGGGGTGATGTTTTTTGGCCGCTTCCAGCCCTGTCAACCCGTCTTTGGCCTCCACCACTTGGAACTGATCGGCCAAGATGCTGGCCACCATCTTGCGAATCATGATGCTATCGTCAATGACCAACACCGTCTTGGTTGTCATGCTGAGGCGCTCCCTCTTCCCATTATCAAATCGACCTGATCAGCCCCTTCCTCCAGCTCATAGGGCAATCGGGGACATCCTTTTGAGGACACCACTAGAGTACTCCCCTGCTTGGCCAGATGGGGTGTGCTCAGGGATCCAATTCCGCCAGGTTTTCCCCGCGCCCAGCGGCTGCCGGCCCGGCGTGGCCGCCTTGCTATAATTAAGTGTAAACAAACGTTAAGCCTTCATTCTTCATTCGCACCTTGCAGGGTTATGAGCCTACAACTAAGTCCTGAGCTGTCGCTGCCGATCCCATCTCCAGTCGGAGAAGCTGCCTACCGTGCTTTTCAGTGGGGCAAAAACATCTTCGGCTTTGCCCACAAAGCGCTCTCCACCCAAGCTTCAGATCTGATGCTCTCGGTGCTCAGGGATCTGCAAAGCTTCTCCTCCGGGAGGACCCCGCCGCCGCGGGCCAAGGTGCGGGTGAGCGCTGACACGCTACAGGTGTTGCGGGCCCGTTACGAACAACTCCTGCAAGCGGACTGGCAAGATGCTGAGGCAGGGTACTACCCTCACGCGCTCCTGTTCGACAACCCCTGGCTGGACTTTGCCCGCTATTACCCACAGGTGTGGTTGGATTTGCCGCAAATTACTCGGCGGGTTCACAGCAAGCGTTACCAAGAGTTTTCTCAAGACATCTCCACCGAGGGCTATCCGAAATACTACCTGCAAAATTTCCATTACCAAACCAACGGCTACCTGAGCGACAGCTCGGCTGAGCTTTATGACCTGCAGGTGGAGCTGCTGTTTGGGGGCACAGCGGACGCGATGCGCCGTCGGGTGATTCGCCTGCTCAAAGATGCCTTGGATCCCACCTTGGTCAGCCCCCACATCCTCGATGTAGCTTGTGGCACGGGGCGGATGCTGCGCCTACTGCGGGGATCCCTGCCCAAAGCGGCTTTGTACGGTCTGGATCTTTCCCCCGCCTATCTGCGCAAGGCCAACCGACTGTTGCAGGAGCTGCCGGGGGAGCTGCCCCAGCTTATCCGCGCCAACGCCGAGGCCATGCCCTATGCCGATGCCACCTTTGACGCCGTCATCAGCGTTTTTCTCTTTCATGAGCTGCCTGGCCCGGCCAGACAAAATGTCATCAACGAGATGAGTCGGGTGGTGAAGCCAGGGGGCGTGGTGGTCATCTGCGACTCGGTGCAACTGCTGGATTCGCCAGAGCTGAAGGAGACGATGGAAGCCTTTATGCAAACCTTCCACGAACCCTACTACCGCGACTACATCCACGACGATCTGGGGGTGCGCCTGCAACAGGCAGGCTGTGCGGTGTTGCGCCGAGAAACTCACTATGTCAGCACCTACACCCTAGCCCGTAAAGGTTGAGCGCCCCTTCCACAAGCATAAGAGGAAGAGTAAATCGGCGGTCACTTGTCCAGAGGGTGTATAGTAGTTTTAGACACGAAACCTTGGATGAGAAGACGGGCCACTGACTGGATAACCTTCAGGTGCAAGTCCGTCCGAGCTCTTTTCTTGTACTTAGGCTCATGTCCCACCCCCATGGATCCCTCCGCGCCGGTATCACTGCTCTCAAGCAGGAGCGCTACCTGGAGGCGATCAACCTTCTCGAGTCCTTCTGCTACTGCTGTTCCATCCAAGAAAGACAAGAGAGTTTGTCCCGCCGCCTGAGCGAGCGCAATGGCTCTAGGGCAGATCCGGAAGAATGCGTTTTGGCTCGTGTAGCTCTGATCATGGCATATCAGGGCAGTGGTGACTTGGAGCGCTCAACTGCCCTTTGCCAAGAGCTGTTGGAGGAGAAGGAAACTCCTGAATCCGCTCCCTGGGCTCGGGAATGGGCAGCTCAGGCTCTACCTACCCTCAAGCAGGCTTCAGAACACTCCATGCCCCCTGAGGAAGTGATGGCGCGGCTACCCGTTCTCCGGCAGTTGGAAGACTGTCAGCCGCTGTGTAGCTCCCGCGATCCGGCTCCGCATCTGCTCAAATCTGCCTCTCTCTGAGGGAGAGGATCTGCAAGGAGCGGTGGACTCCCGGCTCTAGCCTTTATTCTCAACACAGTTCCACAGCAATCTTATGTCTGCTGCCGAACCGACTACCTATCATTTTGTCGTTGCCAGCCTGTCTTTCTTACGTTCTGAGCCTCTGGAAGAGGTGCTGGAGGAGCGTCGTCGATACTGCGAGGAGCGCCATTGCCCTGTCGATTTCTTCTGGGTGCCCCAGCCGGCCTTCATGGAAGCTCCAGAGTTAAAGCCCCTGCGGGACAAGTTGAAGGAGCCCCTGGGGGCAGTGGTATCCACCAACGCGGATTTTATTCGTTGGCTGAGCCTGCGCTTAACCTTTGTAGAGAAGGGCAGCTTTGTGGCTCCCAGCGAGTCGATCCCGGATCCCTTGCGCTCCTTGTCTGCCGCAGGAAGCTAGGCCTGCCGATTCCCAAGATTTGGGTTGGTGGATTGGAAGGCGGGCCAAGATAAGATCGGGGCACCCCATTTCCACTTTTGTTTGCTGACGGGATCCCATTCTGTTGTGGGGCCGACGTCGGGGAAATGGGCAGGTCACCTGGGGAGCATGATGACTTTGGAGCAACGATGGGGCTGGCCGGAGGGAGGGGCAGGGATCTGCCACCCCAGTTCCCCTCTCCAGAATCCCCCACCTGCGTCAACGCCAACTTGGGGGCTGAAGTCAGAAGCTCTCTTGCCTGAGCCGACAGCAAGCCCCGCCCTCAGCTCGCCGGAGTGTTCTCCTGGGGATCCCTTGCCAGAGCCACCCCCTGAGGATCCCGAAAAGGGGCAAAAAGCAGAGAAAGAAGATCAAGGTCTGTCTGAGCCGGGCCTGAGCAACTTTGTAACCGTGCTGCGCCGGCGCAATTTCCTGCTGCTGTGGATGGGGCAGGCGTGTTCCCAGTTGGCGGACAAGGTGTTGTTGGTGCTGCTGATTGGGTTGGTTGCCCGCGAATTTCAGCCGGAAGGGGCTTCCATCAGCGGTTGGGTCTCGGCCATCATGCTGGCTTTTACGCTGCCGGCGATGCTATTGGGCAGCCTGGCAGGGGTATTTGTGGATCGCTGGCTGAAAAAAGGGGTGTTGGTGCTCTCCAACCTGGGGCGCGGGATCCTGGTGCTGCTGTTGCCGCCGCTGCTTTGGCTTACCGCTGGGCGCGACCTTTGGCCGGGGATCCCCTTGGGGTTTGCGGGGCTGTTGCTGGTGAGCTTTGCCGTCTCGGTTCTGACCCAGTTTTTTGCTCCTGCCGAGCAGGCGACTTTGCCCCTGATCCTGCCGAAGCGAGAGCTGCTGGCGGCCAACTCCCTGTACACCACCACGATGATGGCTTCGCTGATCGTCGGGTTTGCCGTGGGGGAGCCGCTGTTAACCCTGGCAGATCGTTGGGTACGCCATTGGTTGCCGGGCTGGGAAGTGGGGCCGGAGCTGTTGGTGGGGGGAGCCTACCTCTTGGCGGGATCCCTGCTGTTGCTGCTACAACCCCATGAGAAGCTGGAGCCCCGGCGTTGGGAAGTCCCTCACCTCTGGGAAGATCTCCGGCTGGGCCTGCACTATGTCGGCCAGGTGCCCCTGATCCGAGCTGCTTTGGTGCAGGTGGTGGTGCTCTACTCGCTGTTTGCAGCGCTGGCAGTTTTGGCGGTGCGCATGGCCGAAGTGATGGCAGAGCTGAAGCCGGATCAGTTCGGGGTGTTGTTGGCCGCTGCTGGCCTGGGCATGGGGATCGGCGCCTTTTGGGTGGGCCATACGGGCCGACGGGTGAGCCGCCGCGCCTGGGTTGGCCTGGGATCCCTGCTGCTCTGTGGGGCTCTGGCAGCCCTCTCCTGGACGACCCACTGGCTGCTGCCCAGCTTGGGCTGGATTGCCCTGTTGGGCTGTGGCGGGGCTCTGGTGGCGGTGCCGATGCAAACCTTGATCCAAGAGGAAACGCCTGACCATCTGCGAGGCAAGATCTTTGGGCTCCAGAACAACGCCGCCAACATTGCCCTCAGTTTGCCGCTGGTGTTCACGGGATTGGCAGAAGCCCGCCTTGGCCTTCCCTGGATGTTTGTGGCCCTGTCTGTTCTGGCGGGGCTGGCGGGGCTGTACACCTGGAGCCTATTGGGCAGAGAGGTCTCGTAAATCCTGCCGCAGCGCGAGGTTGGATATCCTCTTCTGGGGGAACGGGTCAAGGCAGGAGCCAACTCTGCTACTCTTGTAGAGGTTTAAGAATCGAGACTCCCTTTGCAGCTCAGCGTTTCAGCTCCGCGGGGATCCGCCCATGCACATCGCCTGGATAGGCAAAAAAACACCTTTCTGTGGCAACGTCACCTATAGCCGCGAGGTGACCAACGGCCTTTTGGATCGGGGACATCAGGTTAGCTTTTTTCACTTCACCAACGACGGCCAATCGCCCGCTCTGGATCCTGGAGGTGAAGGCTGGAGGGCGGAGCTGGATCGTCGAGACGTTTCCCTCCCCTGTCTGTACAAGTCGCAGATTTACACGATCCCGGCCCCCAACGCCAAGCGGTTGCTCACCCAGGCCCTCAAGGAATTGCAGCCGGATCTGGTGCATGCCTCCTTGACCATTTCTCCCATCGACTTTGTGTTGCCGGAGATCTGCGCTGAGCTCAACCAGCCGCTGGTGGCCACCTTCCACCCGGCCTTCGACCGACGGCGGCGCAACATCGCCTCTCGCACCCAATACTTGGCCTACCAGCTCTACGCCCCGTGTTTGGCCAACTATCACCGCACCATTGTCTTCTCGGAAACGCAACGGGAGATCTTGGTCAAACTGGGGGTGAGCCCCCAGCAGGTGGTGGTCATTCCCAATGGTGTGGATGTGGACAAGTATGCGCCTGGGCCCTCCACCCTCAAACAGCGGTTGGGACTGGAGCGGATCTTCGTCTATCAAGGGCGGGTCTCGCCGGAAAAAAACCTGGAAGCCCTACTCAAGGCTTGGAAACACGCCCAAATGGGGGAGAAGTGTGGTCTGCTGATCGTGGGGGATGGGCCGCTGCTCAACACCCTCAAGCCCTTCTACACCCTTCAACATGGGATCCACTGGCTGGGCTATATTGCCGACGAGCAGCAACGCATCGAGATCTTGCGAGGGGCCGATGTGTTTATTTTGCCCTCTTTAATCGAGGGGCTCTCTTTGTCCCTGTTGGAGGCGATGGCCTGTGGGCTGGCAGCAGTGGCCACCGATGTGGGTGCCGATGGCGAGGTTTTGGCCGATGGAGCCGGGATCCCGCTGGATCCGACACGGGTGACAGCAGAGCTGCAAACGCTGCTGCCTTTGCTGCGGGATCAACGGGAGTTTACCCAACTGCTGGGGATGAAGGCCCGCCAGCGGGTGCTGGAGCGCTATACCCTCAGCCACAACCTCAGCCAGGTGGAACAGCTCTACCGAGAGCTGTGCCAGGGATCCCGTCAGCATCGCTGGGTGTGAGGGATGAGTGTGATGAAGCTTGTGATATTTTTGCTAAGCTGTTTCGTTACGTTTCCAAGGGATTAACGCCAGTCTTCCCGATGGATGATCACAGCCCCCAAAAGGCCGTTTTAGGGCAGCCCCCTGCCGGGCTGTCAGATTCTTTGTGGTCAGAGTCCTTGCTGGCCCAGGATTCGGGCAAAAATCCCCTCCCCCCCAATGCTCCGTCGCTGTCGCCCACGGACAATTCGGGGGACTTGCGCTCAGCTCAGACCGGCCAGGATGAGGATCCCACCTCTTCAGGTGCCGTTGCGTCCGATGATAGAGAGCTGCCGGAGGTCAAGCCGGCCATTGTGCCTGCCCCTGCAATGCCGGATCGCGTGGCAGAACTGGAGAGAGAACACCATCGGATGCAGTATCTGCTGGCGTGGCTGGCTTTTGCTCTGCGCTCTTTTAACAACTTGAACCAGATCCTGGAGCTGACGGCTTTTGTGGCCAGCCAACTGACCGATGCCGAAGGCGGAGCCCTGGTTTTGTTCAATCCCAACGGCACCATCCAGTTGGATCAACTGCATTGCTCTGATCTCAATCACCGCGAGCAGATTCGGGCTGAGATGGAGCAAATTACCCAGACCCTCTCGGCTCAAGAGCCCATTCTCAAAACGGAGGGATCCCTGTCTGTTAAGATCCCTGCCCTTGAACACCTCTTGGACGAACGGTTCCGCCAGAGCTTGGGGCCGGATGTACGCCTTTTCGGCACGCCGCTGCTGATTCGCAACTCTGTCCAGGGTCGCTTGTACGTCTTCAGCCGTCAGCCTGGCTACCACTGGGATGAACGTCGCCAACAACTGTTGCGCTTGGTCGCCGATCAGGCAGGGGTGGCCATCGAAAATGACCGCTTGACGGCAGCCTTGCGCCGCAAGATGGCCCTGGAAAAAGAAATGGAGATTGGCTCCTACATCCAGACCCAACTGCTACCTCGGGAGTGCCCTCAAGTCAAGGGGATTCGCTTGGCAGCCCGTTGCCGGGTGGCCAGCAAAGTGGGGGGCGACTACTATGACTTCATCAAGATTCCCGGCGAACGCCTGGAAACATCCGACTCATCTGAAGAAACGGCAGGCTTTCGCTTGGCCATCGTCATTGGGGATGTGATGGGCAAAGGGGTGCCCGCCGGCCTGTTGATGACCATGACCCGCGCCATGGTGCGGGCGGAGGCCCTCAACCGCCATTCGCCGGCCCGTGTTCTGCAACATCTGAACCGGGCCATGTACAGTGACCTGGAAAACTCCAATCGCTTCATCAGCCTGTTTTATTCGGAGTACGATCCCCGCTCCCATCGCCTCTGCTTCAGCAACGCGGCCCACAACCCCACTCTGTGGTGGCAGGCCCGCACCCGAGAAATTCAACCCCTGGACACAGAGGGGGCGCTGATCGGCTTGGAAGAAAACAGCCACTACTCGGAAAGCTGCGTGCAACTGCAACCCGGGGATGTGGTGGTGTACTACACCGATGGCTACACGGAGACAGCCAACACCCGCGGCGAGCGCTTGGAAACCTCTGGGCTGATGGACGCCATCCAGTACGCTGCCCGTCGCTACGACTCCCCCGAAGACATTTTGGAGAGCTTGTTTGAGCAGATGGATGCCTTCCGAGGCCGTCGGGGATCCCACCCTCTTCCCCTATGGCTGCCCGAGGATCCAGAGCTCCTGTTGCAGGACGAGATTTCCCTGCGGCCTGAGCCCGTGGACGACACAACGCTGGTGGTGTTGAAGGTGTTGCCCGACTCCGAGCCAGCCTAGCTAAAAAAGTTCAAACTCAGGGTTAATGACAGCAGGCCGCAACGCTCACAATAGCTCAAGCAAGCTACTCAACGCTACTGGGCTGGGCAGCAACGGTGGGTTGGTTGACGTGGTTTTGCCGGACTACTAGGCTAGTTGGTTAGTTCTGGCATGCGTTCTGCATGGGCTAAAGCCTGCTCCAGCTTTAGTCTGTGTGGCTCTCTCAGAGAGCAAGGAGCGGCTACCTGCAGCTTGCGGGGAAGTCACGCCTGTGGAGATCCCTCTGGCGGGGCAGTGGGGGTGATCTCTGCTGCCAGCCATAGTTCGTTAAGGCAGGAAGAAAGCAGAAGCGCGGCAGACGCTGAGCACTCCGCGCCGCCGGTGCGAGTGGAAGTGTTTGTTGGCGTTTCGTAGGTCTTTCAGAGCGGTACGCTCTAGCTGGTGGAGCTACCAGGTTGGCTGCACTGTGTTATCTACACCTGAGGTACAACCATGAACTTCTCTCCTTCTGGGTCTGAGACCGCTTCGGTTTACTTGCCGGCCCCCACGGCTTTCCAGACGGAAATGATTGTCGGGCAGGTGTTCCGACAGGATGTGCTGGGCGATATCCGCAAGGGTTGGAATGGCTTTGTGGAATCGGGCCAAATTTGGGCGCTTTTGATAGGGATCGTGGCGGGCTACATGCTCAAGAGCATCACCAGCTCCCACTAGAGCCTTGTCGCCATTGCTCTAGCTGGATCCATTGGGCCTGGGCCGGCGGGGTTTTGGCCGTCGGCGGTCGGTTTCTGTGTTTTTTCTCCACAACTGCAGTGGGGTCTTCCTACGGTGGTCAATCCTTCTCCCCATTCTTCCGGTTCCCAGCCAATGCCTGAGCCGACGGTAACTTCCACCCCTCGCCCCTGGAGCCAACGCTTCGAGGGATCCCTGCATCCTGCCATCGCCCGCTTCAACGCCAGCATCGGCTTCGACATCCGCCTGCTGCCCTACGATGTGGCCGGATCCCTGGCTCATGTGCAAATGTTGGCCGCTTGTGGCATCCTGACCCAGCAAGAGGCCGACCAGATCCGGCAGGGATTGGAGCAGATCCAACAGGAGGCGGCTGCCGGCACCTTCCGGCCCGATCCAGAGGCAGAGGATGTCCACTATGCCGTCGAGCGTCGTTTGGTGGCTTTGGTGGGGGAAGTGGGAAAAAAACTGCATACCGGGCGCTCCCGCAATGACCAAGTGGCCACCGATCTGCGTCTCTATCTGCGAGATCAGATCGATCACCTTCGTCAAGCTCTCTGGGAGCTGCGCGGAGTTTTGTTGGACTTGGCCGAGCGGCATCTGGAGACGATCCTGCCCGGCTACACCCATCTGCAACGGGCTCAGCCGATTAGCTTAGCCCACCACCTCTTGGCCTATGAAGAAATGCTCTGGCGAGACTGGCAACGGCTGGGGCGGGTGCGGGAAGAGGCGAATGTCTGTCCTCTCGGATCCGGAGCTTTGGCCGGCACTTCCCTGCCCATTGATCGGCAGCTCACCGCCCATCTGCTGGGATTTGAGCGGATCAGCGCCAACAGCTTGGATGCCGTCAGCGACCGAGACTACCTGGTGGAGTTCCACGCTGCCGCCAGCTTGATTTTGGTGCATCTCAGCCGCCTCTCGGAAGAGATGATCCTCTGGGCTTCCCAGGAGTTCGGCTTTGTCACCCTCACCGATGCCTGTGCCACCGGCTCCAGCCTCATGCCCCAGAAGAAAAATCCCGATGTGCCGGAGTTGGTGCGCGGCAAGGCGGGGCGGGTGTTTGGCCATCTCCAGGCTTTGTTGGTCACCTTGAAGGGGCTGCCGCTGGCCTACAACAAAGATCTCCAAGAAGACAAAGAGGGACTATTCGACACGGTCGATACCCTGAAAGCCTGCCTAGAGGCGATGACCCTTCTGCTGCGGGAAGGGATCCAATTTCAACCTGAGCGCATGGCCGCTGCTGTGCAGGAAGATTTCTCCAACGCCACCGATGTGGCCGACTACTTGGTGCGCAAAGGGATCCCCTTTCGCACAGCCCATGATTTGGTGGGGCAGATTGTGCGCATTTGTTTGGCAGAGGGGATCCTGCTGCGGGATCTGCCCTTGGAGCGCTGGAAAACCTTCCACCCGGCCTTTGAGGCGGACATTTTGACGGCCATTGAGCCCCGCCAGGTGGTGGCCACGCGGCTCAGCGCCGGGGGAACGGGCTTTGCTGTGGTGCGAGCAGCCCTGCAACGGGCCCAGGCCCGCCACCAGCAGCCAGAGCCATCGGAAGAAACTCCACAAACTTAAACTGAACTCAAGGAGAGTTTGCAATTCTTGGGTTCTTCTCGCCAGTGTGTGCCATCCTGAGGTTCTCAGCCATCCAACGCAACTCCCAGCCTGTTGGCCTCTTCCTTGGGTATCGTTCCATGTTGGATAACCTTACCGTCCGTGTCCTAGAACATGCGGCCAAGCGTCGCTGGCGGGAACGCGCCTACAGCCGATTTTTGCAAGATTGGCGACGGCAAGTGGTGCTGCTGCGCCGTCAACGGGCCGGCGAATTTGGCCCACCCCTGGGGGATCCCTCTTGTGTTTTCAGTGCCCACTCGGCCTGGTTGCGCTGTGCCGTCCATCCCCAAGGGCCGTGCCAGGGTTGCCCCCACTATGCCCCCGTCACCCCTCCAAAGCCAGAGCCACCTCTGGGTTCACTCGATGGACGGGTCTGACCGCGCCACACTGGTGGCCGAACATTTTCAGCAGCGGCGGCCTCTGCGGAACGGCCTGCCCGTTGCGCCCCAATGGCATCCGCTGTAGCTAAGTTGAGGGATCCCCGGCCAACTTGTGCCAAAATAAAAGAACGGTAACTCCATCGGCAAAGGCGAGATTCATGGCCCTCTACCTCTCGGCAGACCACCTTCACAGCATCCGCCAGCACGGCGAACAAGCCTTTCCCCACGAGAGCTGCGGCATTTTAATTGGGGAAATCCGGGGATCCGACAAGATCATCCACGAGCTTTGGTCGGTGACCAACACCTGGGATCAAGCGGAAAACCCTCTGGCAGACGGAGAATCCAGCCGCCGCCGCTTTTTGATCGATCCGGCGGATTTCAAGCGGGCCAACGACCACGCGGTGCGCAAAGGGCTGGGGATCCTGGGCACCTATCATTCCCACCCCAACCATGCGGCCATTCCCTCCGAGTTTGATCGGCAGCATGCTTTTCCTTGGGGCTTTTCCTGTGTGATCGTCAGTGTGCGCGAGGGCAAGGCAGAAGAGGTGGTGAGCTGGGTTTTGGATGAGCAGGAGCAGCCCCAACGGGAGCCGATGCAGATGCTGGAAGACATTCGCATCCCCCCGCTCCCGGCTTTGGCAAGCTAGAGTCGTTTGGGCTTTGCCGCTGTTTGAGGCTGAAGTTCACGGCTAAGTTCAGTTGGGATCCTTGAAAGCTGGGATGGGTACCACCGGAAAAAGCGGTAGTCTAGTGCTGAACCTTGTCTGTAACATAGCTGAATCCTCAAAGTCAGTAGACAGCCCCAACAAGATCGACAAACGGATAGGTCAGCCCAGATCCTCTGGATCCTCAAAAGTCTCCAGTAGATACCCAAGATCTCTCCCCGAACTCCCATGGCAACCAAAGTTCTGATCCCCTCTCCCCTGCGCCCCTACACCGACAACCTGGAAGCTGTCGAGATCGAGGGCAGCAATGTTGGCGAAGTGATGGGCAACCTCATCGCCCGCTACGGCGAGCTGAAGCGCCACCTCTACACCGAGGATGGGAAGCTGCGCAATTTTGTCAATGTCTACCTCAACGACGAGGATGTGCGCACGTTGCCCCAAGGCGACAGCACCCCCGTGGGAGAACAAGCCGTCATCAGCATCGTTCCTGCTATTGCCGGAGGGTTGTGAGCATGTTGAACCTGGATACCAGCCAAGTTAGCCTCTCCCGCGAAGAGATGGAGCGGTTTTCTCGGCATTTGATCCTGCCCGAGGTGGGCCTAGAAGGACAGAAGCGGCTGAAAGCGGGCAAAGTGCTGTGCATCGGCACAGGCGGCCTTGGCTCGCCCCTGTTGCTGTACTTGGCGGCAGCCGGCGTGGGGCGGATCGGCATTGTCGATTTTGATGTGGTGGATGTGTCCAACCTGCAGCGGCAGGTGATCCACGGCACCTCCTGGGTGGGCAAGCCGAAGGTGGAATCGGCCAAGAACCGCATCCTGGAGATCAACCCCCACTGTCAAGTGGATGTTTACAACACCGCCCTGAAGGCCCACAACGCACTGGAGCTGTTTGCCAACTATGACGTGATTGTGGATGGCACCGATAACTTCCCCACCCGTTACCTGGTGAACGATGCCTGTGTGTTGACGGGCAAGCCCAATGTCTACGGCTCGATCTTTCGCTTCGAGGGACAAGCGACGGTCTTCAACTACGAAGATGGGCCCAACTACCGGGATCTCTACCCCGAGCCGCCCCCACCAGGACTGGTGCCCTCCTGCGCCGAAGGGGGAGTGTTGGGGATCCTCCCCGGCATCATCGGTGTTATTCAAGCTACCGAAACCGTGAAGATCCTGCTGGGCGTGGGCACAACCCTAAGTGGGCGGCTGCTGCTTTACGATGCCCTGAACATGAGCTTCCGGGAGCTGAAGCTGCGCAAAAACCCCGCCACTCCTCCCATCACCCAGCTTATCGACTATGAGCAGTTCTGCGGGATCCCACAAGCCCAAGCTGCCGAACAGGCTGGCCAGACAGAGATCCCCGAGATCACTGTGGCCGAGCTGAAAGCGCGGATGGATGCTCACCAAGACTTTGTGTTGGTCGATGTGCGCAACCCAAATGAGTGGGAGATAGGCCGGATCCCTGGTGCTCACCTGATCCCCCTGCCCCAAATTGAAAACGGCGACGGGGTGGAGCAGGTGCGTCGCCTCCTTAACGGCTCAGAGCTGATCGTCCACTGCAAGAGTGGGGCACGCTCGGCCAAAGCCCTGAAGATCCTACAAGCTGCTGGGATCCAAGGAAAAAACCTGCGCGGGGGGATCCTCGCCTGGGCAGAGGCTTACGATCCCTCGATTCCCAAGTACTGACCCTGTCTCAGGATCCCTAGCTGTTGCCCAGTTTGCTTTAGCTAGACCGCCGGGAAGCCCCGCCCTCTATTAGTGGATAGTGGTTAGTAGCTAGTGACTAGCCGGGGTGAGGGTCGGGAGGAGAGGCGGGAGCATGGTGTTTTGTCCTCATTGGTGCTGTAATCAAGGTGGCAGGGTTTTATGCACTGCCGCTATAAACATCAAGTACAGAGCGGTGGGGCATCCCGTCCTTTTCGCGCCAGCGGGACGGAGTCCTTAAGCTCAGGAAATGTCCTTAACTGGAGTCACTGTTCGCGTCAGCGGGACGGAGTCCTTGAAGCCCGCACCCTCTCGCTTTAGCGGCACGGATTGCTTCGCGTAGCATGAGTGCGGGAGTATGTCACCATAGATCCGGTAGATCCGGTGCGCAGGGCCGGTTGCGCCAGATTCTCCCTTTTTCCATGAGTGCCATCCCGCAGGCCGAGACAGAAACGATCTTCCACTCCATCCCCGAAGCCCTCGAAGACCTCAAGTGTGGTCGCATGGTCATCGTGGTCGATGACGAAAACCGAGAAAACGAAGGGGATCTGGTCTGTGCTGCCCAGTTTGCCACGCCCCAAGCTATCAACTTCATGGCCACCTACGGGCGGGGCCTTATCTGCCTGGCCATGCAGGGATCCCGCCTCGATGAGCTGAAGATCCCGCTGATGGTGGGGCAGAACACCGACAGCAACCAAACTGCCTTCACCGTCAGCATTGATGCTGGGCCAGAGGCTGGAGTTTCCACCGGCATTTCCGCTGCCGATCGCTCTCGCACCATTCAGGCGGCCATTCACCCGCACACGCGACCGGAAGATCTGCGCCGGCCTGGGCATGTCTTTCCGCTGCGGGCACGGGAGGGCGGGGTGCTCAAACGGGCTGGCCATACGGAAGCGGCGGTGGATCTGGCGATGTTGGCCGGGCTGTATCCGGCAGGGGTGATTTGCGAGATCCAAAACCCGGATGGCTCCATGGCCCGCCTGCCCCAGTTGATCGAATATGCCCGTCAGCACGATTTGAAGATCATCACCATCGCCCACCTCATCGAGTACCGCTTGCGCACCGAACAACTGGTTCACCGAGAGGCTGCCGCCACCCTGCCAACGGAGTTTGGCCAGTTTCGGGTTTACGGCTACCGCGATAGCCTCAACCAAGTCGAGCACCTGGCCCTGGTGAAAGGGGATCCGGCCCAATTTGCCGCTGAGCCCGTCTTGGTGCGCGTGCATGTAGAGTGTCCCCTGGGGGATGCGCTGGGATCCCTGCGCTGCGATTGTCGCCGCCAATTGACCGCCGCCCTGAAAATGATCGACCACCAAGGCAAGGGGGTGCTGGTGTACCTGCGCCGGCAAGAGCAGGAGCTGAGTCTCATCGAGCAAATCAAGTCCTACGCCCGGCAAGATCTGGGACTTTCTGAAACCGCGCCACCGGTGGCGATGGACTTGCGCGATTACGGCATCGGCGCCCAGATCCTACGGGATGTAGGGGTGCGCAAAATGCGCCTGATCAGCAACACCTCTCGCCACATCAGCGGCTTGAAAGGATTTGGCCTGGAAGTGGCCGAGCGCGTGCCCCTGCTGGTGGAAGAGCCGGATCTCAATTTGCATGTGGAGCCGTCCTGTTCCCTGAAACTGTTGCTGCACGACGCTGGCGCAACCGATTCCGGCTCAAGCCTGTAGCGCGTTGTAGGGCCGAGGGCTGCGGTAAAACAAAGGCTGGGGTGCAGCCGGCTCGCCGTCCACTACATAAGCCTTGGATCCCCAACCCCAAAAAGACCAGAAAGGACGTTTGGGCAAAGATGGAACCGAACGCGCCGGTAGGAGGGAGTCCCTGGCTGTCGGGCTCAAGAGTTGCTTCGGCAAGACGGGAATGTCGGATCCCACCTGCGACCACACCTCATAGCTCCGAGGGCGCACCACCACGAGGCTGATCAGGGATCCGTGATCCATGTCGTAGCGGCAACTGGCGATGGCCTCTTGCAGCTGAGAAAAGCCCCGGTTGAAGACGTAAAAATGGTCTTGGAAGCGGATGGCCTCCCAGAAACCTTCCCGTGTAACCGCCACATAGTCGTGATTGGCGGAGGCGTAGTCGAGGATCACCATGCGTGTAAAGACTGATCAGCGATGAATCAAAATGAGAGAGCTTTTACCGTATTTTCACTTAAGCACGATCTTGGGCAGCCTGTCATCCGCAAAATGGCTCACCTGCAACAAGGCTTAATGGGTTTCTTTGCCTTGCAAACTGCTACTGCTTGCGTCCCCATCTCCTCCGGCTCCAGGGATCCCACCCAGTTCCCGTCGCAGCTCGGCCATGGCTGCTTCTCCGATGTGGGGGGTGGCGCAGACTAGGTTGGGTGTGCGGATTAGATCGGCTCGGGCTTGGCGCACTAAGACCCGCAGGGTGGGGTAGCTGGCCTCATCGCAAATCAGCGTATGGGCGCGGCGGATTAGGGATCCCACCCGTTCCGTATCCGAGATCACTGCCGTCAGCACCAGCAGGTCTCCCCGCAGACTGTAGACAATCACCTCGGCAACCTCCAGCAGGGCAGTGCTGATGCTCACCAGCCCCAGACAGGCGTAGGAAGGCAATTGGCGGATCAGGGCAATTTCGCGGGCGTAGTCGGACACCTCCACTGTCAGAACACGGGCCCCCCGGGGTTGGGCAATGGCCTCGACGGCGCTGAGAAAATAGCGGAGCGTCACCACGGTGCCGGACTGGATCTGATCCAGAACGGTGGCCAGCTCCTCCAGGGGCACCAACTGGACCCGGATGCCCAAAGTCTGCTGGATTTGCTGGGCCATCAGTTGTCCTGTACCCAAATCCCGGTTGGGCACACACACCAGCACTTGGGCACTGCAGCGCAATCGCCAATCGATCTCCGCTAGCAGCAGATCCCGCACCTGCTCCAAAGAAAACCCCTGCTGCAGCAGCTGGTCGATGCCCTGGCGCACCTGCTCCAGGACCTGTCGGGATCGATCCAGGTTTTCCCCCAGGCCGCGAGAGTAGTTAACCACCTGGCGGGCGGAGCGGCTCACGTAAATGCCAGATCCAGCGCGGGTTTCCACCAGGCCCATAGCCTCGAGTTGGTGGTAAACCTTGTGGATGGTATTGCGGTGCAGGCCTGTTTGCATAGCCAATTGACGGGTGCTGGGCAGGCGGCAGCCGGGAGGAAACTGCCCGCAGGCGATGGCAAAGCAGAGCAAATTAAAAAGCTGCACGGAGCCAGGGATCCCGCTCCCCGGCTGGATGGAAATGCGCATCATGGCCCGTTTTTCTCCCTTTGACAACGCCGTTGCGAGCCCGTTTCTGGGCTACGTAAGAATCCCTCGACTTCAGTCGGCGGGAGTGTCAACTGCCTGCAAGATAGCGCCGACGCCGGATAGACAAGCTCCAGAGGAGATCGGGATTGAGAGCCCTATTCGGGGATGCGGTGCATCCGGCTGGGATCCCAACTTAAAGTCACCTCCGTCCCTTCCGGCAACTGCTGCAAATTCAGGCCGGGGTTGGGTTGCACAGCCAAAAGTTTCACCTCACAGCCCGACACCCATACCTGATAGCGAATGAAAGCCCCTAGATAAGCAGTGTCGCAAATCCGTCCCCGCAAGCGGCAGTGGCCATCGGGGATCCCTTCTTCAGATAAGTCAATCCGAATGTGCTCCGGGCGCAAAGCAAACAGGGCCGCTTCTCCCACGCATCGTTCCGCCAGGGATCCCTCGATCAAGTTGGTTTGGCCGATAAAACCGGCTACAAACCGGGTGGCAGGTCGCTCGTAGAGCTCTGCCGGGGATCCCACCTGTTCGATGCGCCCGCGATTGAACACGGCAATACGATCGCTCATGGTCAGGGCCTCTTCTTGGTCGTGGGTGACGTACAAAAAGGTGAGACCAAGGCGGTGTTGTAGGGCCTTGAGTTCAAACTGCATCTGTTGGCGCAACTTCAAATCCAGCGCCCCCAAAGGTTCATCCAGCAAGAGCACCTGCGGTCGGCCAACCAAAGCCCGCGCCAAGGCCACCCGTTGCCGTTGCCCCCCTGAAAGTTGGCTGGGTTTACGGGATCCCAGATCGGGCAGTTGTACCAGCTCCAGCGCCTCTTGCACTCGCTTTTGGCGCTCCTTCGGCGGTATGCCGCGGATCATCAAGCTGTAGCCAACGTTCTCCGCCACCGTCATGTGGGGGAAGAGAGCATAGTCCTGAAACACCGTGTTCACAGGCCGTCGGTAGGGCGGCAGACCCAAAACATTCTGGCCGTTCAATTCGATCTGCCCCTCATCCGGACGCTCAAAGCCCGCGATCATCCGCAAACAGGTGGTTTTGCCCGAACCCGACGGCCCCAACAACGTAAAAAACTCCCCCTGCTGCACCTCCAAATCCACCCCGTCCACCGCTTGGATCCCGGAAAAGTTGCGGCTGACCCTCCGCAAACGAATGGCAGGTGGGGATCCCTCCTCTCTCCTGGCTTGGGCTTTGGCGGAGCTGACATCAGAGGCGAGGACAGATTCGGCAACCATATCGACACAGGCAGCAAATGAACCCATTATGTAGGGATCCATTTACAGAGGTTGACAGGTCTCAGCAAGGCCGGAAAAGTCCCAGGCCAAGAGCAGAGATAGTGTGGCGCAATCGCCTGCGGTGAAAGCTCGCCGGAAACCCACCCGACCGGTCGCGAAAGCGGGCCGGAGGCTTTTCGCGAAAGCGGGCCGGAGACCTTGTTTCTGGATGGGATCCCTTGACCACTGGGGATCTGAGTCCCACCCTTGTTACAGAAATTTAGAATCGTTACAATAAGTTAGAATCTTTGCTCATCTTTGCATCGCAGGTTTTATCCTATGGCACTCACTCAGCAGTTTCCCGTGCTACTCGCCTCAGCTTTGCGTCACGACAGCGTAACTCCGCGCTGGTCTCAAGTGGCGTGGACCGTTTTGCGGGTGGTGGCAGGGCTATTCATGATTCACAACGGCCTTGACAAACTGGCAGATATCGAAGGATTTGCGACGGCTTATGTAGAAGTGATCGGGTTGCCCTTCCCGATCTTCTTCGCTTATGTGGCTGCCTATACCGAGCTGATCGCAGCTCCGATGGTGGCGTTGGGTTTGTTGACCCGCGGGGCAGCACTGGGCTTGTTCGCCACGATGGCGGTGGCCATGTTCCATCACATTAAGGTGGCCGGCTTCAGCGTTCCCTACTTGGAGCTATCCGCCATCTACGCAGCGATCTTCCTGGCCTTTGCGGTGAATGGGGGGGGCTGGTTCTCTGTGGATCAGCTCTTGGTGAATGCAATCGAGTCGTGGCTGAACCGCGCCAGCCGGGAAAAGTTGGAGAGCTTACAGTCTTCGTTGCAGGCCACGGAACGGGTAATTGCGCTGGGCGAGGAAGAGGCCGAGGCCGCCAAGACCACCGGATCCTGAGCTTTGGTGGCCATTCCCGATAGCGGCGAGGCTGCTCCTCTCTCCCTCTGAGAGAGAGGTTAGCAGTGAGAGTCATCCTGCTAAATGCGGCTGGCGGCCCGCTCCATCAGGCGTTGGTGGGTGGAGCGCACAGGCTCTCCTGGCTTGGGTTGCCGCTGCACGTAGGTGCCATCAGGGCGCAATTCCCAGGCCTGCCGGTTGTCCGTCAGGCAGATGTCCAAGATCGCCTTGAGCTCCCGCTGCAACGCGGGATCCTCCACAGGGGTAACCACCTCAACGCGCCGATCCAGGTTGCGGGTCATGTAGTCGGCACTGCCGATGAAGTACTCTTCCTGGCCGCCATTGTAGAAGTAGAAGATGCGGGAGTGCTCCAGGAAGCGCCCGATGATGCTGATCACGCGGATGCGTTCGCTTAGGCCGGGGATCCCCGGCTTGAGGCAGCACATGCCCCGCACGATGAGATCGATCTCCACCCCGGCTTGGCTGGCCTCGTAGAGCAGCCGGATCATTTCCGGGTCGGTGAGAGAGTTGATCTTGACGATGATACGCCCCTGGCCCCCCGCTTGGGCATGGCGCATCTCGCGGCGGATCAGGGCTTCCATGCCTTGGCGTAGGGTTCTGGGGGCCACCAAGAGCTTGCGGAATTGCCGTTGCCGTGAGTAGCCCGTCAGTAGGTTGAACAATTCCGTAACATCGTTGCAGAGGGTCTCATCGCAAGTGAACAGCCCTAGGTCGGTATAGATACGGGCGGTTTTGGGGTTGTAGTTGCCGGTACCGATGTGGACGTAGCGGCGCAGGGATCCCTCCTCTTCCCGCACCACCAAAGCCAGTTTGCAGTGGATTTTCAGCCCCGGCAGGCCGTAGGCCACGTGGACCCCGGCTTTCTCCAGCTTTTTGGCCCAGAGGATGTTGTTTTCTTCGTCGAAACGGGCTTTGAGCTCCACCAGAGCGGCCACCTGCTTGCCGTTTTCGGCGGCCTGAATGAGGGATTTCACCACCGTCGAGTCGCCGGAGGTGCGGTAGAGGGTTTGCTTAATGGTGAGCACCTGCGGATCGTTGGCGGCCTCCTCCAAAAACCGTTCCACGCTGGCGGCAAAAGAATCGTAGGGGTGATGCACCAACAGATCCCCTTCCCGGATGACGGCAAAGATATCCACCGGCTCATCGCTGACCGAGGCAGTGCGCAGGCGGGGCGGGGTGACCGGCCCCCAAGGGGGATCCTTCAAATCGGGCCGATCCAGGCTGAGAAACGCCATCACCCCCCCCATACTCAAGAGGCCATCCACTTCGTACACCGAGTCACTGTTGAGGCGCATCTCTTCGCTGAGCCGTTGTCGGATGGCTGCCGGAGTTTGGCTGGCAATTTCCATGCGCACCACCGAGCCAAAGCGTCGTTTGCGCAGCTCTTCTTGAATGGCAGCCAGCAGATCGTCGGCCTCGTCCTCTTGGATTTCCAGATCGGCATCCCGGGTGATGCGGAAGGGGTAGTACTCCAGCACCTGCATGCCGACAAACAGCGCTTCCAGATGGTGGGCAATCACCTGATCCAGCGGCACAAAGCTCACCCCATCCCGCAGCGGCACAAAGCGGGGCAAGGTGTTGGGCACCTTCACGCGAGCAAAATGCTCCTTGCCAGTCTCTGGATCCCGCACTACCACCGCCAAGCTGAGGCTGAGGTTGGAGATGTAGGGAAAAGGATGGCCTGGATCCACCGCCAAGGGGGTGAGCACCGGAAACAAACGCCTCTCAAAGTAGTCCCGCAGCTCCTGCCGTTCCGACTCGGCCAGCTCGGAAAAATCGCGGATGTGAATGCCCTGTTCCGCCAGCTTGGGCACCAGTTCCTGCCGGAAGCAAGTGTGCAATTTTCGAATCAGGGGGCGCAGGTGGCTCGAGATCTGCTGCAACTGCTGCTGCGGTGTAAGGCCATCCGGGGTTAGCACCAACACGCCCGTTTCCAACTGACGACGGATCACCGCCACCCGCACCATGAAAAATTCGTCCAGGTTGCTCTCAAAGATGGCCAGAAACTTCAGCCGCTCCAGCAGAGGTGTGCGCTCATCCAGGGCCTCGTGCAAAACCCGGGCATTGAATTCAATCCAGCTCAGCTCCCGGTTGAAATACTGCTCCGGCAGAGCATAGCCCTCTTGGATGGGTGTAGTCCGGATCCCTGGTTGTCCGGCATCAGGGGGGCAGCCCGTCGTGTCGGGGTTGCAGGGTGGCCAGGAAGGGTCAGTTTCCTTGGGACGCGGAGTCATGACGACAGAGGGCTGGGTTATCTCAAACACGTCAACAACAGCTGGAGCCGACCCAATCCTATCCTGCGGGGTTCTGCTTAGGCGAAGGAGAAGTGCCCAAGACGGGCTTGGGCGGACGTTCAGGCAACAATCCTTGAGAGCGCGTCAGAAGAATGACCTGGAGCAGGATCCCGATCAACAAAATGCGCAAAGGGCCAGCCCGGGTGGCCCACTGGGGCGGCAAACGGTTGGTGAGCCACTCGCTGCCCGACCACACCCCCCAAATTACCAGCGCTCCCAGCAAGGCGCCGCGATTGTTGCCACTGCCCCCCGCGATCAGCATTACCCAAACGATAAAGGTGGCAAACTCCGGTTGAAAGGCTTCTGGGCTGATGAAATTGACAAAATGGGCGTAGAGGGCCCCCGCCAACCCCATCAGCATGGATCCCAGCACAAACGCCTGCAGGCGAAACTGGAGCACATCTTTGCCGGCAGCCAGGGTTGCCGGTTCATCCTCGCGAATGGCCCGCAGCACCCGCCCCCAGGGGGAGCGATAGGCCCGCTCCGTGGCCCAGTAGACCGCCGCCAAGATCAACAGCACCAAGCCCAAGTAGAGAAGAGTATCCTGACCTGGGATCCAGCCGCGAAAGGGTCGTGGAATGCGGGTAATTCCCCGTACGCCATTGGTCAGCCAGCCCTCATTTCTCAGGATTTGGCTGATGATCTCAGCAATGCCGATGGTGGCGATGGCCAAGTAGTCGGAACGCAGCTTCAGGGTAATCAACCCGATCAAAAAGGCAATCGCCCCGGCGACAGCCACAGCTATGGCAAAACCCACCCAAAAGGGCAGATTGAAGCCGCCCAAATGCTCGGCGCTTGGGGGTGTGGTTACAATGGCGCTGGCATAGGCTCCCACGGCAAAAAAAGCCCCCACCCCGATGTTGAACATGCCGGCGTAGCCCCACTGGATATTGAGGCCCAGCACCAGCACGCCGTAGATCCCCACCAAAATCAAAAAGAAAATGCCGTAGCTCAACATCAGACCTCTCCCCCACCTGGGGATCCCAGTAATCCTGTGGGTCGGAAGATCAGCAGCAATACCAATATGGCGAAGGCCACCCCGGTTTTATAGGCCGGGTTGATCACCAAGGTCGAGAATTCTTCCGCCAGGCCAATCACCAGCCCTCCGGCAATGGCCCCGTAAGGGCGACCGATGCCGCCGAGAATGGCCGCTGCAAAAATGGGCAACAATAGCCGCCAGCCCATGGTGGGGTGCAGCCGGGTATCCATACCCAGGAACACACCTGCTGCACAGGCCAAGGCTGCGCCAATGGCCCAAGTCCAGAGGACGATCCGCTCTGTATCAATGCCGGTAATCTTGGCCAGCTCAAAATTGTCGGCCATGGCCCGCATCGCTTTGCCCACCCGCGTGCGTTGTAAGAAGAGATGCAGTGCCACCACCAACAGGGCTGTTCCCGCCAGGATTACCGCCCAATCGGGCTTAATGCGCAGCTCCCCAAGCCGCCACGGCAACTGGATCCCGCTGCGGTACACCTGATTGTTGGGCCCCCAGATGATCTGCACCAGGCTGCGCAGAATCAGGGCGGTGCCAAAAGAAGAAATGAGCAAGATCACTGGTGCCTCCCGGCGCAGGCGGCGATAAATGAGTTGGTCGATCCCAACTGCACAAAGTACCGTGGCCAAAGCTGCCGGGAGCAGGCTGACCCCAATTGGCCAACCCAACCCAACAAATGTCAGGCCGAAGTAGGCCCCCAGGGTCATCAGATCCCCGTGGGCAAAGTTGGCAAAGCGCAAAATGCCAAAGGTCAGCGACACCCCAATTGCTCCCAGGGCGTAGATGCTGCCCAAGACAAGGCCGTAGATGAAAAGTTGCAACAGTTGGGTCACACTTGCCCCCAAAAACACTTTGCCCTGATAATGCCACGGGTTTGCCGAGAGCGGGATCCGGCTCAGCGCAGTGGAAGGATACGGCTGATCGCGCCAGCGGGACGGAGTCCTAAGAAAGCTAGGGTAGGGGAGAGCGCCCACAAGGAAGAAGATCCATGCAGTCCAGGTCTTTGTCCATCCTCAGCTCCCTGGCAGCTTTGGCCCTGTTGAGCCTTGCCTGCGGAGCGCTGGAGCCATCCCCAGACAGGGATCCCACACCTGCGGATCCCATTCCCACTCCCCAGTTAATCTACGAAGACATCACCCTCACCCAGGCCAGACCGGATGGTGCCATTCTCTGGCGCTTACAGGCTCGCCTGGCCGAATATGAGTCCCCCCCAGAAAATGGTGCCGCTCCTGTGCAGTTGGGATCCGCCCATTTGCAGGCCGTTCAGGGGGAATTCTTCGACGAAGACAACCGCGCCATCCGCACCCGCGCCGAGCAAGGCTCTGCCTACCCCGGCGAACGACGTCTGGAATTGAGGGGTCAAGTCGAGGTGGAATCGGAGCGAGACAACCTGCGTCTGCAGGCCCAACGGGTGGAATGGCTGCCGGAACAGCGCCGCCTCCAAGCCGAGGGCCAGGTGAAAGTGGAGCTGTTGGAGGGCCAGGGATCCCTGCAGGGGGAGCGGCTGCTCGTCGACTTTGGCCAAGCCCAGATGCAGCTGGAGAACTGGGATCCCACTCAGCCGGTGCGGGCAGAGTACCGGGATCCGGATCTGGAGCTGGCTGCCAGCCGTTTTCTGTGGCAATTTGGCGTCGGGGAAGTGCAGGCAGTAGGGTCTGTAGAGGTTTACGCTCCCTTACAAGCTTTGCGCCTCAGGGGCGAGCAGTTGCGGGCTCCCCTGCCTCTAACCGAGTTGCGCATATTGGGCAACGGGCAAGCCAAAGCCGAGCAAACCGGTCAAGAGCTGCAGGCCCAGGAGATCCGCTGGCGCATCGGCTCCACCCAGTTGCAGGCCCAGGGCAACGTGCGCTACCGCCAGCCCGGCCAGGCTTTGACTGTCAGAGGCAACCAAGGGATCCTGGATTGGCAGGCCAACACCGCTCGGATCCAGGGCAACAGCCAAACCCAGCTCACTTTGCCCTAAGGGGGGCTGGGGGGAAGCAGAAAGCTGGCCGAGAGCATGGCAGGATAGGGATACCTTTAAGGAAAAGTATCGGGTGAGTTGTGGTGAGCTTTGAGGACTCCGTCCGAGTGGCGCAAACAGGACATTCCCCCGCAAGGGCCGGCGCTGCTGCCGTAGAACGCCCCAACATCCTGCTGATCGTGCTGGATACCCAGCGGGCGGATCGTCTCTCCTGCTATTGGTCAGAAGCGGAGCGTGCCCGCCAACTGCCCACCAGCCCCAACCTGGATCGGCTGGCTGCCGAATCCACCCTCTTCGAGCGGGCCATCGCCCCTGCCCAATGGACCATCCCCTCCCACGCTTCCCTGTTTACGGGGGAATATCCCAGCACCCACCAGACCGTCCAAGCAGATCTGGAGCTAAGCCCCGCCCTGCCCACCCTGGCAGAGCTGTTGCAGCTGAGTGGCTATACCACCGTGGGCTTTTGCAACAACCCCCTGGTAGGGATCCTGAAAAACGGCTTGCGGCGCGGCTTTGAAACCTTTTACAACTACGGTGGCGCTCTGCCCACCCGCCCCCCCGAAGGCACCCCCTTGCCCGCCCCCTTGAACCGCTGGCTGGCCGCCTACACCCAATTTTGGCGGCGGCTCTCCTATCCGGTGCAAAACGCCTTTGCCCGCTCCGACGCCCTCTTCCAGCTGGCGCTGCACCCCTGGTTTGCCTCCCTCTGGACCCGCCTGCTCAACTTCAAAGGCAACACCGCCGCCTCGATTGCCGACCTCAACCGCTACCTGCAGCAGATGGCCCGCCGCCGGTCGGATCCCGGAGCACGGCCCTTCTTTTGCTTTGTCAACCTGATGGAGCCCCATCTGCCCTACTGGCCGCCGGAGCCCTTTGTGCAGAAATACGCCCCCTATTTCAAAAGCAACCGCGAGGCCCGCGACTTTTTGCGCCAATACAACGCCCAGCCCTACCGCTGGATGGCGCCCCTGCCGCAGCCCCTTTCTCCACTGCAAGCGCAGGTGCTGCGGGATATCTACGATGCTGAGGTGGCCTACCAAGATCACCTACTGGGATCCGTCTTCGACACCCTGCGCCACACCGGCCTGGAGCAGAACACGCTGGTGGCCATCGTCGCCGATCACGGCGAAGGCTTAGGGGAACACGACTTTGTCGGCCACGCCTTTGTGGTTTACGAAGAGCTGATCCGCGTCCCCCTGATCCTGCACTACCCCGGCTACTTTCCAGCAGGAAAGCGCGTGGCCACCCCCGTTTCCACCCGCCGCCTCTTCCATACTCTCTTGGAAGCAGCCGGCTTCCGCCCCAGCCTTTCTCTAGCCAACGGCGCCCCCCGCGTCAGCCTCCAGCTTCGCCGCGAGATCGCCCGCCTCAGCCTGAGCCGCACCCTGGCCGGCGAGGATCCGGAGCAGGGAGTGGTGCTCAGCGAAGCCTTCCCGCCCCAGATTCTCCTGCGCGCCATGGAAAACCGCAACGACAACCTGCTGCAGGCGCGCGCCTGTTACGACACCCGCCGCGCTCTCTACGAAGGGGTGACCAAGCTGATCCAAACCGGAGATCGCCCCAGCCTCTACAACCTGGAGCAGGATCCGGCGGAACTGCAGGACTTGCTGGCGGCCGGGATCCCTTCTGAGCCGGGATCCCTTTCCCCCCAGGCTTGGCTAGACCGCCTGCGGCAAGGGCTGAGGCAGTGGTTGGAGTGGGCAGAATCGCGCCGGCCCAGCACCGCTCCTCGCCGAGTTGACATGGAAAGCAACACAGACTTGGTGCGGCGGATGCAAGAGCTGGGCTACCTGGAGTAGGAGCTATTCCAGCTCTCCCTCTTCCCCCCAATGATCCCGCAGGTAGCCGTTGAGATCATCATAGACATCGGTCTCCTCGGGATCCGGTGTTGGCCAGTCCTCGTTCTGCCCGCCGATGATGACGCGGCTGAGGTTAATGTACTCGAGGCTGAGGGTGCGCAGGGCGTTGATCAGCACATCCAGCGCCAAGGCATCGGCCGTGCCCAGGTCAAACCAGCAGCGGGCCCAGTTGCCCTTTTCTTCCAAGGATCCCATGTTGTGCATCAGGGAGGTCAAGGGAGCTGAGTCGCTGGGGTACTCCAAATAGCTCAGATCCACCTCCGCCTCTTGGGCCACCAGGCGCTCGGCGTTGAATCCCCCCAGCTTGCCCAGCACATACCAGGATTCCAGCACCTCCTTGAGGTACTCCAGCTCCGCTGGAACCGGCGGCTCCGCAAACTCAAACCAGATCCAGAGATTTCCCGGATCGCACTCGCGAAACTCCACTTGCATGGACGGTTCCTCGGCTAGGCCTAGCCATCGATCTTAATCTGGCCCAGCTTACTGGTTTCTCCCCAGAGGGCAAGGATCCTCCTGGCGTCAGCGCTTAGGGAACACCGTTCCGCTTGCGCGAGCAGCGACAGCACCTACCGTTGGGGCCTGCGGCCCGCTGACGCGAGGGGGTCTCCCCAGCCAGTTGCTCAAACGCTCCGCGCTGCTGATGCGACCAGCCGCGGCCCCTCTCCCAAGAGGAGCTAGCCCTCACCCCCAGCCCCTCTCCCAAGAGGAGAGGGGAGTTTGGGATCGAGGCGACAGGCGGTCTCATCGCTGTTGGAACGGCCATAGGGGGGAGTCTCCCCGCCCCAGACAAGGCCAAAGCATCCTATACTGTTGCGGCGGTAGAAATAAGCGGGAAGCTGCTGCCTATGTCTGAACTTCTCCCCTTGCCCTCGCTCCATAACCAGGTGGCGGTGGTCACCGGAGCCAGCCGGGGCATTGGCCGGGCGATTGCCCTGCACCTGGGGGCCATTGGAGCAAAAGTGGCGATCAACTACGCCCGCTCCGCTGCCGAAGCCGAGTCCCTGGTGGAGGAGATCGCGGCCCTGGGGGGAGAAGGGATCCCTGTGGCCGCCGATGTGTCTTGCCCAGAGGCAGTGGAGGGCCTGTTTGCCCAGGTGATGGAGCGGTGGGGTCGGGTGGATGTGCTGGTGAACAATGCCGGCATGGCCCGCGACACCCTGCTGCTGCGCATGAAGCCAGAAGATTGGCAGGCGGTGCTGGATCTCAACCTGACGGGGGTCTTTCTCTGCCTGAAGGCAGCCGCCAAGATCATGGTGAAGCAGCGCCAGGGGCGCATCATCAACATCACCTCGGTGGTGGGCTTGGTGGGCAATGCCGGCCAGGCCAACTACAGCGCCGCCAAAGCAGGGGTGGTGGGCCTCACCAAGACAGCAGCTCGCGAGCTGGCCAGCCGCAACATCACCGTCAACGCCGTGGCACCGGGGTTCATCACCACCCAAATGACCGAAAAACTGGATCCTGGCCCGATTTTGGCGCAGATCCCCCTGGGGCGACTGGGATCCCCGGCAGAAGTGGCGGGGCTGGTGCGTTTTTTGGCGGCAGATCCGGCGGCGGCCTACATCACGGGACAGGTTTTTGCCATCGATGGTGGCATGGTGATGAGCTAGGCACTCTACCACGCCAGGGCTAGGCCATCGGCACGGGGTTCGGAAGCCGCAATGAAGTGATCCCCATCCCGCAAGAGGATCTGTCCCCGGCCAAAAAGGCCGCAATCCTCTTCTGCGTCCACCACCTGCACTGCATGGCCGCGGGCGGAGAGTTCGCGCACCACCTGGGGCGGCACCGTGCTCTCCAGCGCCACCTGCGGGATCCCTTGATCCAACAGCACTCGCCAGCGGGGCGCATCCAGAGCCGCCTGGGGGTTCAGGCCGTAATCCACCAAATTCACCACCACCTGCACATGGCCTTGGGGCTGCATTGCCCCCCCCATGACACCAAAAGGGCCGAGGGGGATCCCTTCTCTGGATAGAAAAGCGGGGATGATCGTGTGGTAGGGGCGCTTGCGGGGGCCCACCTGGTTGGGATGGCCGGGCTCCAGGGTGAAACCCGTGCCGCGGTTGTGGAGAGCAATGCCCGTGCCCGGAACCAGCAGACCACTGCCGAAGCCATCGAAATTCGACTGAATCAAAGACACCATCAACTCACCATCAGCTGCAGCCAGGTAAACCGTTCCCCCCTCCGGCAGCCCTGGCTGGGCCAGGGGGATCGCCTCCCTCCCGATCAACTGCCGCCGCCGCTGCGCATAAGCCTTATCCAGCATCTGGGCAGGACTGACCCGCACATACTCCGGATCCGCCACCTGTCGGCTCACATCGGCAAAGGCCAGCTTCATTGCCTCAATCTGCAGGTGATAGCGCTCGCCGGCATCGTAGGAGATCCGACCCAGCTCAAAACCCTCCAAAAGGTTGAGCGCCATCAAAGCGGCAATGCCCTGCCCGTTGGGGGGGATCTCCCAGACGGTGTAGCCGCGGTAATCTGTATGGATGGGTTCCACCCAATCGGCCTGGTGCTGGGCCAAGTCAGCGGGGGAAAGAAAGCCGCCGCTGGCTTCCGAGAAAGCCAGCAACTTCTCCGCCAGCTCCCCCCGGTAAAAACTCTCACCCCCGCTGTGGGCAATGGCCTTCAGGGTTTGGGCATGCAGGGGGCTGCTCCAGCGCTCCCCAGCCCGTGGGGCACGCCCTTGGGGAAAGAAAACGGCCTTGAAGGCCTCGTGGCGGGGATCTGGCAGGGGCAAATAGATGGACTCCGCCGCCTGCCACAGTTGGGCCACCCGGGGAGAGACCGGAAATCCCTCTTGCGCCAGACGAAGGGCAGGCACAAACAGACGCTCGAACGGCAGCTTTCCCCAGCGCCGGTGCAAGGTCTGCCAAGCGGAAACTGCCCCCGGCACCGTCACCGCTAACCAATCGTAGGGGGGGATCCGCCCATGGTCCCGGTACCGCTCCGGCGTCAGGGCGGCTGGGCTGCGACCGGAAGCATTCAACCCGTACAGCTGACCCTCCTCCCCCCCCTCCCACACCAGAGCAAAGGCATCGCCGCCAATGCCATTGGAGGTTGGCTCCACCACCGTCAAAGCCACCGCCATTGCCACGGCTGCATCCACAGCATTGCCGCCCGCCCAGAACATCTCCATGCCCGCCATTGCCGCCAAAGGTTGGCTGGTGGCCACGGATCCCTGTCTGCCCATCACCACCCGTCGCCGCGAAGCAAACGGATAGCGATCCAGGGCCTGCCGCAAAAAAGTGGGTGCTGGCATATCGCTACGCGACGCTCTCGCGAATGGGCTGGGCTCCCTACACAGGCAGGTTATCGCTACGCGACGCTCTCGCGAACAGGAGTGTGGCCAACTCCGCAAAGCTGTCCACCACCACATCTGCCCCGGCGTGGCGCAGTTCCTCGGCGGTGAAAGCCGTGGTGAGGCCCACCGCAAAACAGCCAGCCCCCTTAGCGGCGCGGATCCCATGGGTAGAATCTTCAATCACCCAACACAACGCCGGATCCAACCCCACAGCGGCAGCCGTTTTCAGGTAAGGCTCTGGGTCGGGCTTGGCCCGCTGAATGTCTTCGGCGGTAATCACCGCGTCAAACCAGCGGTGCAGGTCGAAGCGCTGGAAAATCTGCGCTTGATCCCGGCGGATGGCCGAAGTGGTGACGGCCAGGGCAGAAAAGCGCTGGCGGCTGGCCGCCAAAAACTCCAGCACCCCCGGCACCAGGGGTACCTCTGCCAGCAGCTCGCCAAAAGCCTTGGCCTTTTCCTCGATCAAGCGCTGCACCAGCAGGGGCTGTTCCGCAGGCGGGGTGTCCGTCTGGTGTTGGACGAGGTACTCGAACATATCGCGGTCGGTGCGCCCCTTGAACTGCAGGGAGATGGGGGCCAAATCCAGGGATAGGTGGCAGCGTTGCAGGGCAATGGCCCCGGCGCGGGCATGGATTGGTTCTGAATCCACAATCACCCCGTCCATATCGAAGAGCAAGCCGGCAGTCACGTCAGCCTTCCCCTGTTGTAGGCACAGCACTTTGGATTGCATAGACATTATCGCTACGCGACGCTTTCGCGAATGGGCAAGCACGGGACAGGGATCCCCTTAACAACCCTACTGCCCCGTCTCCATCCCCCACCCGCAGAAGCGGCTGGTGATCTGCCAAATGGGATCCAACACATCCGTCAGGGCGTGGTCACTCTCCACCGCCACCAGTTGGGCCCAGGGGCGACGGGCCACATAGTCTCGACTGGCTTGAATGGGGATGGTGTCGTCTTGGATCCCGTGCACAATTAGGGTGGGCACAGGCCGTCGTAACCCCCCATCCGGGTAGCGCTGGGCATCGGCGACAAAGCCGTACTCCAAAGGGAGAGGGCGGCCTTCTCCGTAGTGAAACACCATGAGTTGTCCGGTTCGCTGCCAAGTCTCCACCGCCTCTGCCCCCAGCCGCGGCAGCCAATGGCCTAAAAAGCCAAAAGCCGGCGCCAAGAGCACCAAGCGCTGCACACAGGGTTGTCGTTCGGCAACCCAAGCAGCCACCAGGCCCCCCAAGCTAGAGCCGATGAGAGTGACAGGCGGGTAGTTCATCTCGGCAAGCTGGCTGGAAACCTGCTGGATCTGGCGGGTCAAGGTGAGCTGGGCAAAATTGTCCTGGTTCAGATCAGGCACCTGAACAGGGATCCCCACCTGCTGCAGCCGCTGCCGAAAGAAAGTTGCCTTGGCCGACTGCGGCCCAGAGCCGAATCCATGCAGGTAAATCGCCAACACGGAAAGGGATCCCTATGGCCCTGTGGCTGCCGAGAGCCAGCCCGCCCCCAACACCACGCTGATGGAGAGGAAAAGGGTCGCTACCGTCCAGGTGATGCGGTTGAGGTTTTGCTCAGCACTCTTGGAGCTGGAGAACAGCTGGGCCTGCCCGCCAATGCCCGCCAACCCATCCCCCTTAGGGCTGTGCAGCAGCACCAAGATCACCAGCAAGATGGCCGAAGCCGACCAGAGAAACTCGAAAAACGCTTCCATCGCAGCGGATCCCTGTAGGGCAAGTTGCTAAGGCCATTATCGCTTGGAACCGCATCTTAGCGCACCCTGCCTCGGCATCGCTCCCATTTCAAACTCAACTCGTTCAAACTCAACTCGGCAGGCCCAGACCCATCTACTTGCTTCTCAGGTGGAACGGGTGCTGCTCCTTCTGGGGGTGTTGCTTTGCCTCAAAAAACGACCCCAAACGGGGCCGCTCGGTCTTTTCCGAATCTCTATGGAGATCTCCAGTGGATCCCCACCTCACCTACAAGGGCAAACAGTATTCACCTCAGTAGCTTACGCCCCGGTAAGTCAGGGGCTGATGAGGGTGAGGCATCGCTTTCTTGCTGGTGTGATGCGCCCAGAAGGTTTGACCGCGATACTGAGCCTGCAACTCCTCATCGCTGAGCTGAGTATGCGCAGGAACGTAGTCAAAGGTGTTGCCACGGAAAGAGAGTTTCATATATCGCCTCCATCAACGAAGGGTTGAGTTTGTTGTCGCTGGGCCCTACGCCACGGAAAGAGTGGCGCGATTCAGTTGAGGCGCGTTCCTTCGGGAAGACCCCTACTTCCGTCTCTGCACAGCTCCAGGCCACTGGTGAGCCAACTGCAGAGGTGAACGATTTATCCTATGTCTGTATCGTAACTTACGGTTTTGCAGGTTTTTTGGGGGATTTATAGAAATTTAATCCGGCCATACCCGCAAAAGGGATCCCTTGCCGTCGGCTCTTCCGCGGCTTCTCGGGCCTGACTGGGCAATCACCTATGCACTTTTCGGAATAGATTGCCGCAACCGGTTCCGGGCCCAGGGCACCAATCCCGTATTCGGCCAGTCTCCGCAAAATTCTGATTTCTTCTATTTCACCGCCTGCGCAAGTGCCTGCAGCCCTGCTCGCAGACGTTCCTCGATGTCGGCCTCTAGCTGTAGTGTTCCGGCAGCGTCCAACTGAATTTGAGAACTCAGGATATAAACCCCTCTCAGGATGTGGGTTGCCCCCATCACCGCCAGCACAGGTTTCATCGCAAAGTCGATGGACAGCAGATGGGCCAGGGTTCCCCCGGTGGCAATGGGGAGAATCACTTTACCGGTAAAGGCGTCTTGATCCAGCAAATCCAGCAGTGCCTTCAACACACCTGGATAGGAGGCTTTGTAAACGGGAGCAGAGATGACGATCCCGGTAGCTTGGGCCACCTTTTGCTGAATTGCCTTGAGTTGAGGGCTATCGAACTTGGCCAGTGCCAGATCCTCTGGGGGCAAATCCCGCACCGAAACAAACTGAGTGGTCAATCCCAGATCGGACAGGATCCCGGCAGCGTGATGTAAAACGGCTTCTGAGCGAGAAGGAGTGCTGGGACTACCGGAGAGCAGGAGGATGCTGGACATAGGCCGCAGACAGAATACTGCCTCAGTTGTACCAGGGATCCCATGTGAAAGATGATTAACCCACTCTCGCCCTGCCCCAGCATGCACGATAGCTTTGTCTCTCGACGTCATTCCCTGCTGGTCAAATTGCGGGCAAAATATGCCCCCCGACTCCCCACCTACTCAAGGGGTCGGGAACGTGATAGGTTAGATTCAGCAAGGGTTTCAGCTTGCTAAACTTGAGATTGATTTACGCGGGCGTAGTTCAGTGGTAGAACGCTAGCTTCCCAAGCTGGATGTCGTGAGTTCGAGTCTCATCGCCCGCTTTCCCCAACCAACCGGCAAAACCCGCTTTCCGCAAGCATTCCCGGACTTGGCCTAGTCCGGGAAATCAATGAGCTCAAGGTAAAAAGGGGTAGTTCGGGGTCAGTAAGATCTCCTTGGCCAGTGCCCAGTTAGGCAATGAAGCATGCAACTTTACGAGTACGACTTCTATGCCTGGACGCAAAAGCAAGCCGCACTGCTGAAATCGGGGCAGTGGGATCAACTGGATATCGCCAACTTGGTGGAGGAAATCGAGGCTTTGGGCAGGCAAGAACGCCGGGAATTGCTGCACCGGCTGGGGATCCTGGTAGGGCATTTGCTGAGGTGGCAATTGCAACCCCACCTGCGAGGCAAAAGTTGGCGGGCAACGATTACCGAACAACGCCGCCAGATCCAGCGATTGCTCAGAGACAGTCCCAGCCTCAAGCCCGATCTTTCGGCAGCCCTGCAAGAGGCTCACCAGGACGGGATCCTGTTGGTGGTGAGAGAAACGCCATTGTCTGAAGCAGATCTGCCTGCCCAGTGTCCCTACACATTTGAGCAGGTGATGGATCCCGACTTTTATCCTGGCAAGGAAGATCCCCAGTGATCTGCTCAGCCCCCGGAACCAGAACCAGGGAGGGAGGGATCCCGACCCCGGTGGGTCTCCATCTGGCTGTCCACTACCCGTCGCAGCACTCCGTTGACGAAAGCGGCGGCCTCAGGATCCCCGTATTTTTTGGCCAATTCTACAGCTTCGTTGATGGCAACCTTCACGGGGCTGCTGGCCAGTATTTCCATCTCCACCACCGCCAGGCGCAGGATATCTCGTTCGATCCGACCAACCCGCTGCAATTGCCAACCCACCAAAGCCTTTTGCAAACGAGCATCAATCGCCTCCTTGTGGGTTCGCAGGGCAGTTAACAGTTGCAAAGCGTAGGCGCGCACTTCTTGGGATTGGGCAATGTACAACAGTTCCGGCATGGACAGGGCAACGCCCACCCGGTTGACTGCTCTTTGGGACAACTGGACAACCTCATCCAAGATGTGGCGGACGCTGTGCAGCCGCTGTTCCAGGTGTTCTAAGGCTTGGCCGGCGTTGCCGAGGGCCACTTGCACCTGCTGGATTAGCTCCAGCAATTCCCCCCGTAAGGCATTGGGGTCAGGAACGTCCGCCTCCTTCAGAGTGATTTCCAGGCGCTGCAGGTGTCGTTGGGCCTGCTGAAGGCGGAGGGTGACGGAGCGGGATCCACCCTCTTCCTTGGGATCCGAATCGGCCAACAATAGAGGATCGCTCTCGTGCAACAAACGGTCGCTGCGCTGGATTTCCGCCGCCGCTGTGGAGAGGGTTTCATGGGTCTCTTCACTCAGGGCGCGGATGGCTGCCAGCAGCAAGTCCTCCAGTTGTTTTTCGCTCAGTTTGGCCGCCGTGGCTGGCAGTTGATTGACCCCCAGCAGGGCCAGTTCGCGGGCAATACGCCGAGGTTGCATTGCAGAATATCCATAGCTTCTGAAAGACTGCCCCATTGCCGCAAGGCGGCGCGCAAGCGCTATCGGGCTTAGCCATGCTAGCAGGTTGCCAATCCATGAAGAACGAGAGACTCACCCGGTCAACCGGCCCTAAAACTGCGACTTAACACCCGAAACACCAAAGATGAACTCTGCTCTGTGCCAAAGCGAGATTGGCTGGATACCGAGAGGGTGAGCCGTCGTTTGCTGCGGGTGATGCCCACATACAGCAGCCGCAATCGCTCTGCTGCCAAATCCAAAAAGGCTTGCTTGGTGGCCGAGTCGGCCTGCAGCTCCCAGCCGCCTTTGGGGCTGAGCTGTCGCAACTGAGCCAGGGCCTCTGCCTGCATATCCACTTCATCCAAAAACTTCAGCCCCAGGGTTCGCTCCCCGTACTGGGTGGGAAACTCGTAGGCCGACACTTGGGGGATGAAGACCTGATCCCATTCCAGCCCCTTGGCGCGATGCAGAGTCGTGACAGTGATGCTGCCCGGCTCGGGGTCGAAGGCGAAGATCTCCGAAGGCAAGTTGTTGAGGCGGTGATCCAGAATCACTTGAAATTCTTGGGCGATCTCCTGCCAATCGGTTTCGGGCAGGGATCCCAGCACCTGCTCCAGCTGATCGATTACATAGCGACCCACAAACAGCTCTTCCGGCTTGCGGTAGAGGCTTTGAACGATCACATTCAGCACCTCCGGCCAAGGGGAGCGCCCGGCCCGGAGCCAACCGGCAAGGGTGCGCAGCAGCCTGCCCAAGTTCTGCCAAGGCGGGCCATCGGGCAGAGCGGGAGCCTCACCAAAGTTGGGAAATAGCAGCCGCTCCGGCAGAGAGGCGCGGATCCAGCTCAACATCGGTCCCAGTTCAGCACGTGGGATCCCCGCCCAATCCGCCAAGCAATCCACAGCAGCAGCCAAGCGAGTGGGGGCAGTGGGCTGGGCAAACCAGTCGATGATTCCCTTGAGCTGCAACAACACCCGCCGCTGACTGGGACTGCCCCGCAACAGATCGATCACCCGCTCCGCTCCCATTTCCTGGAGATAGCTGAGGGCTTTGCCCCCCAGCTCGTTGGTGGTGACCAGAATGGCCACCGTTTGGCCGGGAAAAGCTTGGGCGGCTGCAATGGCCTGCCGCGCCACCTGTTGCAGCTCCTCTTCCGGGGATCCGACAACCCGCAGAAAGTCCACACCACCCTCGCTGGCCGGGGGGTTTTGGCCACCGGAGGTGGCCAGTTGAATGGGCTGGGGGGCCAGAGCGGTGCGCAAAGCCGGGATGGGGTGCTGCTGATTCACCCACTCCACCAGGCGGTTGGCCAAAGCGATGATCTGGGGGGCGCTGCGGCTGGATTCATCCAAGAGCACCACCTGAGGACTGGCCTGGCAAAAGGCGCGAAACAGCCGCGGCTCGGCGCTGGTAAAGGTGCCCATGATGCTCTGGTTGGGATCCCCCACCCGCACCAGGTTGCCGGTGCGTTGGCTGAGCAGCCGCAGCAGCTCTTCCTGCAGGGGGGAACTGTCTTGGGCCTCATCCTCGAACAGGTAGTCGTACCAGTTCTGCACCTGCTCCCGCAGCTCTGGACTGCCCTCGATCAAATCCACTGCTTGCCAGCCCAGGTCGTCGTAGTCTAACTTGCCCAGGCGACGCAATTCCGCTTGATAACCGGCGTAGATGGGAGCAGCCCAGCCCAGATAGCCCTCGCTGAGGATCACTTCTGGCCCCAGGCGCAGATTCTTGGCCCTGCTGATGACCACCTGCACCATCTGCTGGAAACTGCGCCGGAACTGGGCTCGGTTTTGGGCGATCTTTTGCGGGTTGTTGTCGCCGGGGATCAGCGGCTCCCAGAGCTGAGTATGGCGGACGAGCCAAGCGCGGCACAGGCGGCTGAGCAACCGCTCCTGTTCGTATCCCTCCAAAATAGACAGCTCCTCCCAACGGCTGGGGGCCTCCCGCAACACCCGCAACGACAAAGAATGCAGGGTAAAGGCCTGGGTAAAGCGATCCGGATACCCCGCCCGTTGCAAACGTTGATTGATGCGGCTGATCAAGTTGCCCCGCGCCGAACGCATGTAGGTGAACACCCCGATGCGCTCCGGTGGGATCCCCCGATTGAGAATTAAATCGGCGATCAACAGCTCCAGAATAAAGGTCTTGCCGCTCCCCGGAACGGCGGCGATCCCCAGCGGCCCCGATTGGTAGGCCAACGCCTGTTGCTGCGCCGGACGCAGGGTGACCTCAGGAAAGGGAGAAGAAGCCAGACCCAGCATGGGATCCCTGCCTAGCCCAGGATAAAGGTCTCGATGGCCGCCGCCACCCCGTCTTCTGTTACAGAAGGGGCGATCCAGTCGGCATGGGGCAAGAGAGCAGGCGAGGCATTTCCCATCGCCACCCCGATCCCGGCGTATTGAATCATCTCAATGTCGTTGTCGCCATCGCCAATGGCCATCACCTGCTCCGCCGACAACCCCAGCATTTCCTCGGCCAAAAAACGAACGGCATTGCCCTTGTTCACCGCCGGATGGGTAGCCTCGAGAAAAATCGGCTCTGAACGGGTGAGGTAGAGCTGGTCAGGGGAATACCGCCGCCGCAGGGATCCCTGCAATTCCTGCAGGAACTCGAGATCCTCGGAAACAGCCAGGATCTTGGTGGGGCTTCGTCCGTATTGGGCGGAAGAGAACATCTGGAACGGCACCTGAGAGCGCTCAGCATAGGCCTGACTGAGAGGGCTCAGCTCCCGTAAGTAGAGCTGGTCATCGATGTAGAGGTGAACCCCCACCGGCTGATCCTGCAACGCTTGCAACAACTCCTCGGCCAGCGGCCAGTCCAGGCTCCAGTGCTTTAGGGTCTTTTGGCTATCGGGATCCCGAATTAAAGCCCCCTGGTAGCTGCATAGGGGCATATCGGCCCCAATCGCGTAGTGGAACCGCTCGGCAGAACGATGCATGCGACCCGTAGCGATGGCTACTCGCACCCCTGCTGCTTTGGCCTTCTGAATGGCTTCCCGAACCGGCTCTGAAACCTGGTTGGAAGGCCCGGCAATCGTGCCATCGATATCCACCACCAACAGCCGAATCTGGGCACGGGGTGGAGAAGATGCCCGCTCTCTTTCCTCGGCTTGGACGTTAGCCTGAGTTTGCATTGCTGTTGTTTGCCCTCCTCCTGGCAACCTTCCAGACCGTAGCATGGCTCTGCCTCGATTGGTTGACGGTCATTGGCCGGCTCAGTACACAAAGAATCAACACAGAAGAATTGAACAAGTGAGATGGCCGGGTGGGGGATCGGTTTCCGCCCCTATTCCCGCCAACGAGAAAGCGTAGAATTAAGAAAGACTAGCCCCGTGATGGACGAAAACATTGTGATCATGCTGAAACGAATCGGTCGCGTCTGCCGGCCTCTGCTGGCCATTGCCCTGGCCTTGACCTTGGCCCTGGCTCCCCTAGGCGCTGTTTGGGCACGCAGTGGCGGTCGCATTGGCGGCGGATCTTTCCGGTCTCCGACGTTCTCTGCCCCCCGCTCGATTGGCCCGCACTACTCAGCTCCTGTCTACCCCAGCTATGGAGGCGGCTTTGGTTTTCCGCTGCTGGTGCCCTTTTTCTGGGGAGGGGGGGGTGGCGGCCTGCTGACGCTGCTGCTCTTGGTTGGGGCAGGTAGCTTTTTGGTGCAGACGCTGCGCTCGGGGATCAGATCCGAAGAAGGGGACGATAGCATTGGGGTTCGCGATCCCCAGGTAACTGTTGCGCAGGTAAAAGTGGGACTGCTGGCCAGCGCCCGGCAACTGCAGAAAGACATGAACGCCCTGGCTCTGGAGGCGGATACTCAGTCGCCAGAAGGGCTGAGCCAACTGTTGCAAGAGGTCACCCTTGGCTTGATGCGCTACAGCGACTACTGGGCCTATGGCCATGCCCAAGCGGAGAAGCTGCCCCTCTCCCGCGCCGAATCCCTGTTCTATCAAGCCTCTTTACAAGAACGGAGCAAGTTCAGCGTCGAAAGCCTTAGCAACCGCAACAACCAGATCCAACAAGTCTCCCAAGCGGCGCTGCAGCGATCTGCTACTGGGATCCCAGATGTTGGCGAGTACCTGCTGGTAACTCTACTGGTTGCGTATCGTGGTAACTTGGGTACACTACCTGTAGTTAACTCCATGGCGGATCTGCGGCAGTGCCTGTTGCAGCTGGCTTCGATTCCGGCAGATCGGATTGTGGCCATCGAAGTGCTGTGGACGCCGCAGTTGGAGGGAGACACCCTGTCGGCAGAGGCGCTGTTGACCGAGTACCCGGAAATGCGGCTCCTTTGAGAGCCTTTGGGCGATAGACGGCAACTGTTGGCTGAGTGTCTCAACTCCTCGGGATCCCCGCCGCTCAGGCTAGGGAGGTTGTATGTCCGGGTTAGATGCTTCAGCGGGCAGAGGCCGTCGTTCCCCTTGGGCATGGTCTGGCCAAGTCAAGCAGGCAGATTCTCTGTTGGATGAGCTGTTCGAGGATTTGGAGAACAGCTTGGAAGAGGGGCTGTCAGAAGCCGGCGAATATCCTTACCTCGGCACACGGCCCCCACTGCCTTCCCGGCGCTTCTCTGCTGCCGGAGGATTACTGCTGGGTATGGCTTTGGCCGCTACCTTGGTGGCAGGGCTGGCTTTTTGGATGACCCTGCGCCCGCGGGCGGTGGTTTTTTCGCAGGCCACTCGGGATCCCTTGGCTGAGGCACCCAATTCTTCCCATTCCGATGCTCACCAGGAGCCCTTGCTTCCCACTGCTGCTGATGTGGATGAAAACCCCAAAGCTCCACCTGAGGATTCTGCAAAGGCTGTCTTGGTCGAGCCGGCAAAACCGCCGACTGTTGCCGCTCCTCTTGCTTCAAGAGGGGCTGGTCTTCCCTCTCCCCCCAGGGCACCTGCGCCTCCGGTGCCAGCGCGGATCCCACCCCAGCCTGTGCCGCAGATGAAGCTGGTGGGATTGATCCACGATCCAGGTGCTCCCAAGGCCCTGATTTTGATCGACAACGTAGTACGTCAGGTGGCTGTTGGCCATGCGGTGAAAGCAGAGTGGCGGGTTACCTCCATCAGCCCCTACGGTGTGAGGGTGAGCAATGGCGCTCAAAGCGTCACCTTGCAGTTGGGACTGTCGCAGCGGATCTGAATCACCTGGATAGGGATCCCTGCTGGGTTGAGCAGCGCCTGGAGGGTGGGAGATTGGATTGAAGGAGAAGGGGCAGATGAAATTCGCCAAGCTGGGGCGAATGAGCCGCTGCAGAGTGGGAGTGGGCTTAGTTCTGGGATACCTCTGTCTCGGGCTGTCCGCTTGTCGCAGTACACCCCCCCTCTCAGAATCCCCCTCTGGGATCCCGGCGGCCTATGCTAGCCGCCCGCAACTGCAAGGGAAGGCAGTGGTGGAGCTGGAGGTGCAAACTGCTGAGGGGGTAGGCAAGGTGATCCTGGAGATCCACGGGGAAGCGGCACCCCTGACCGGCGGCCAGTTCGTGGATTTGGTTCAGCGGGGCTTTTACAATGGCCTCACCTTCCATCGGGTGGAAAAGGATCCGCAGCCTTTTGTGGTGCAGGGTGGGGATCCCCGTGGTGACGGTATAGGGGGTGCAACAGAGCCGGGGAGCAACCGCCTGCGCACCATCCCCCTGGAAATTCAGCTGCGTGGGGAACCCTACCCCCGCTACAACACCTTGATCCAGGATCCTGCTGCTCTGAGTAAGTTGCTCTTGCCCCATCGTTTGGGGGCGGTGGCCATGGCCCGTTCTAGCCCACTTGACTCAGCCTCTTCCCAGTTTTACATCACCCTCTCTGCTCTGCCGATTTTGGACGGGCGCTATGCCGTGTTCGGCTACGTCACCGAGGGGATGGAGTGGGTGGAGCGCATCCAGGTGGGAGATGTGATCCGCTCGGCGCGGGTGTTGGAAGGAGCGGACTTGCTTAGGGTGCCGGGATCCCAACCGGAAAGAGCAGATCAGATGGAGGATCCCGGCAGTTTATGATGGGCAGCAACTCTGCTGCTGGTTTGGTTGTTGTGGCTCTGGCTTTTGCCTTGAGGAAGGGCAAGTTTTGCCCTCGTCCCCTCCGCCAACACCTGGGCACCCTTTCATGCAAGAAGACGCTTTTTCCCCCCTTGAGCCCCTAGACGAGCTGCCACCTCACTCGCCGCCGGAGGTGGATGTGGAGCTGATGCTGCAGCAGTTGCAGGATCCGGATCCCTATTTGCGGATGCAGGCGGCCCGCGCCTTCTGTGAGATCGAAGAACCCCGCGCCGTTAAACCCCTGCTGGCCCTAGTCCGGGATCCCTGCCCGTTGGTGCGGGTGGGAGCAGCCTATGCCCTAGGTCGGAATCCGGATCCCGCTGAGGTGGAGGTGCTGATCGAGGGCTTGCGCTGGGATTGGAACGGCTATGTGCGCAAAGGTTTGGTGTGGGCGTTGGGCAATGCCAAGGATCCGCGCGCCTACCCGGTGTTGCTGGAAGTGTTGGCCGGGGATATCGCGGCAGTGCGATTGTGGGCTGCCAGTGCCCTCGGACAATTGGCTCAGGCGCAAGTGTTGCCCGGCCCGGCATTGCATGAGGTGGCCGCAGCTCTCTGCCGGGGTTTGGCTCAAGATCCAATCGCGGCGGTACGCGGCAACTGTGCCTGGAGCTTGGGGATCCTGGGGCAACAGGTGAAACTGGCTCTCGAGGATCCCGCCGTTTACGCAATGCTAACAAGGCAGTTGCTGACCAGCGCCCGCCACGATCCCGATTGGGGGGTTCGGGATGACGCGCGGCTTGCCCTACAAAAGCTGGCAGATCCCGATTTGCTGGAGCAACTGGATAACCTCAGCTGATCGTTATAGTCATTTTTAAACTAGATTGAGACACTCCCCAAGCATTCCACGCTGCTGCCCCTACTCCCAGCCTCGCTGCCAGAGGGAGAGGGGAGCTAGACGAAAATGTTTCATTCCCGTTTAACGAACCAGATCGAGTGTCACCGAACCAGATCGAGGAGCCAAGCAAAGTAGAAGCGGCTGCGAATGGTTTGTCGCTGCTGCACTTTCCAGCCCCATTCGGTTAATTGGCTCACCAAGGTCGCCTCTCGGTGTTGATAGGCGCGGGTGGTTTTGCTGGGGCCGGGGAAGAACTCTCCCACTTTCTTCAGCAGCGTCAGCCAGGGGGTTTTGGGGGCAAAACTGAAGATCAGGCGGGACCGAGCCAGGCGGGTCAGGTGCTTTAGCATGCGCAGGGCCTCGGCTTCAGGGTAGTGGATCATCACATCGAGGCAGATGACGACATCGTATTCCCCCGTCAATTCCTCCAGATCCGAGACCCAAAAGTGTGGGTTGTCTGTGGATCCCAACTCCATTTGCTGGCGGCGGCGTGCTTCGTTCACCATTTGTTCCGAGATGTCGCTGGCGAACACCTGCGCCCCTCTGGTGGCCAAGGGCAAACTGAGGCTGCCCACCCCGCATCCGGCATCACAAATGCGTAAACCCGAGGGATCCCCCAACCACTGCAACACCGTCTCTACTGTGCGAGCATGGCCAAGGCGGATGTCTTTTTGGACGAAATTGACTTCTTCTTCACCATAAATGCGCCGCCAGCGCTCGAAGCCAACGGAGTTGAAGTAATCGCGGACAATGGTTTTCTCTTGCATAGAACTTCCAGCTAGGGATCCGGCGAGAGAAAAAGATGAACGCTCTGCTTTTCTTCGCCAACGCGCATCCCATTCTACCCCGAGGCCCCGTAACCCTCTGCATCGTTGCCCTAGGATTGTATTAGAATTAACTCGCATGCCTTGGATGCTGTGCCATGACCGAAGCTGAGATTGCCCAAGCGTTGCAGGCTCGGTTGGCTGCCCCGGTCAAAATCGCGGTCAAACGCCGCCAAGGTCATCTGCATGTTCTACTGAATCGATCCTCCTCGGCCCGAGTGGACTACCCCCATCTCATGGAACGGGTGCGGGTGGAGCTCAGGGCGTTGGGCTTGCCCGGCTTAGAGCAGGTCACGGTGTACGGGCGTGAGTCGGGACATTCTGAATACGAGTGGGAGCAAACGGCCCCCTTGTTGAACCCGCTGCTGGCCTCAGAAGAAACCACAGTTCTGTTGGAAAAAAAAGGCGATCGCCTACTGCAGGATCTGACAGTTGTTGCCCCGGATTCGGTCAACTCAAAGCCTGAACCCGCGCCGGAGAATCCTGTCGGGAAAACCGACATAGGCAGCAGGTCCCGCATCTCCTGGGTGTGGCTGGGGGGAGCTGTACTGATTGTTGGAATTGGGGTGATTCTTTTGCTGGTTGCCCTTCTCTGAAAGAGCTGGGTAAAGGTTCTTGTTCTTGTCTTGGGAAAAGCCTCAGGGAGCGTTGCCGAGGGTCGCCGATGGACTTTGAGAACGCCGGGATCCGGTCAAGTTTGCCTTTCGCAGGGCATCCTGCAGCATTCGCTCCACCAATTCGGTGAACGTCCACCCCAGAGCTGCCGCTGCATCGGGACAGAGGGAAGTGGGGGTCATGCCGGGCAGTGTATTCACCTCCAACACCCAAGGATTTTCCTCGGGATCCACCCGCAGATCCACCCGCGCCAAGCCTTCGCACCCCAACGCCTGGTAGGCCTTCAGACCTGCCGCCTCACAGCGGGCCAACCCTGCCGGGCTGAGGGAACAGGGGATCAAATGCCGCGAGCCACCGGGTGCGTACTTGGCTTCGTAGTCGTAGAAGTCGCCTTGGGCGGGGATGATCTCAATGGCCGGAAGAACTTGGCCGGACAAGATCGAGAGGGTGATCTCCTTTCCGGGAACATAGCGCTCCAGAAAAATCCGCGACGAGACTGAGCGGGCCAACTCCAGCCCCTGAGCAAATGACCTCTCATCCCGGACAATGCTGATGCCCACCGTCGAGCCGTTGTTGCTGGGCTTAATCACCAGTGGGGATCCCAACTCTGCCGCACAGTCAGCCCAAGTGAGGGGGCTTTGGTCGTCCCAAACCTGCCAATCGGGGGTAGGGATCCCCGCGGCGCGAAAGATCTGCTTGGAGACCAGCTTATCCATGGCCAGAGCACTGGCCAGCGGCCCGGATCCCTGGTAGGGCAGGCCCAGCCAGTCCAGCATTCCCTGTACCACCCCATCCTCGCCACCAGGGCCATGCAAGGCAATCCAAACGAAGTCGCAGCCGGCTTGCCGTTCCTGCCAAAGGCGCAGAGGCAGATCCTCATCTGGGTCGATTACCTTGACCCGATGGCCCAGGTCCTCCAAAGCCCGTTTGCAGGCTTTACCCGTTACCCAAGAGACTTGACGTTCTGCCGAACGCCCCCCCGCCAAGACAACAATGTTCATGGCCTAACCCCGAAGCACTCCCCACCCTCAACAACCGGCACCAAGATACCAGCATACCTTCACCCTACCCTACGAAGGGGGCCGTCGGCGGCGCAAGAACTCGGGAATATCTAAGCCTCCAGACATCGGCGGCTCAGGCTCCGGAGGCTGTCGAGGCGGCAGCCCAGAGCCCGTGGGAGTGGGCTTGGGAACCCCCGACTTGTTGGAGGCAGAAACTTTGGTTGCAGCAGGGATGGCGGCTGGACGGGCTTTCTCTTGGAAACCGGTGGCGATGACCGTGATGCGCACTTCCCCCTGCATGCGCTCGTCTTGGACGGTGCCGAAGATGATGTTGGCCTCGGGATCCACTGCCTCGGCGATGATCTCGGCAGCCACCGTGACCTCATGCAAGGACAAATCCGGCCCACCGGTAATGTTGAAGAGGACACCTTTAGCCCCTTCGATGGAGGTTTCCAAAAGCGGCGAAGATACAGCGGTAATGGCGGCTTCGCGGGCGCGGGACTTGCCGGATCCCATGCCAATTCCCATCAAGGCAGAGCCGGCATCGGCCATCACGCTGCGCACATCGGCAAAATCCACATTGATCATGCCGGGAATGAGAATGATATCCGAGATGCCCTGCACCCCCTGCCGCAGCACATCATCAGCAACGCGAAAAGCCTCTTGGACAGGGGTTTGCTCGGAGATCACCGAAAGCAACTTGTCATTGGGAATTACAATCAGGGTATCAACTGCCTCCCGCAGCGCTTGGATCCCTTCCTCGGCCTGCTTGCTGCGGCGTTTGCCCTCAAAGGAAAAAGGCCGTGTCACCACTCCCACCGTCAGGGCACCACTGGCTTTGGCAATTTGGGCGATGACGGGTGCTCCACCCGTGCCCGTGCCTCCCCCCATGCCGGCGGCAATGAAGACCAGATCTGCCCCTTTGATGGCTGCCGATATTTCTTCGCTGGATTCCTCTGCAGCTTTCTGGCCAATGGCCGGGTTACCACCTGCACCCAAGCCTCGAGTCAGCTTCTGCCCAATTTGCAAGCGGTTCACTGCCGAGGACTGGGCAAGGGCCTGCGCATCGGTGTTGACGCTCCAAAACTCGACGCCCACAAGGTTGCTGGCCGCCATCCGACTGACCGCGTTGCCACCCCCACCCCCCACGCCTACTACCTTAATCTTTGCGTTTGCGGTCTTGCTCGGCATGAAGTCCTCTGGACAATCCGCCGCTCTGGTCTGAGATCCGTTCCTCTCATACTCGGCATGAGAGCCTTCTCCCCTGTAGCCCTCATTCCAATGGGAAGGCGCAGACTGGGCTGAACCCAACCCCTGCCCAGGATTGGGAGGATGGATGTCTGACCAGTTGGATGGCATGTCAGCTCTCACAATAACTTAAATTCTGGCAAATATCGAATATGCTAGCTGATTTAATATAGAGCAACTCCCTCCAGATGCCAACGCTGCCGACGTTTGTGAATCTTCCCGCTGAATACGGCCCTCCTAAAGACGCCTGTCGGCAGAATCTCAGGTAGCCTTTCTTGCCTAGAGGCATTTCTCTCTGAACTTGTCTCGAAGCTTTTGTGTGTAAGAATAGGTGTTCTCGAATACTTAGACCCTTGCAGGGGAAGAAGGGTCCAAAGGGAGGTTTCGGTACAAGAGTCTGGCCCTAGTTAAGGCCCAGTTAAGGCGAAGAGTCCCCTATCCAGCCAAAGGCTGATAGAGCGCCACTTTGTAGAACTGAGGCTTTAGCATCCTGTAGAGATTCAGGGATCCGGACTTGCATTCAGACCAGCTCTAGGTGGATCTCCGCTTTTAGCCGTTGGGGGAGGGAAATTTTGAATACATCTCCCTGATTCATTTCGTGGGCATCTTCCATGCTGGCCAGGGCTTCCACCACTTCTTCGGAGTTGGCGGTTAGCACCACAACGGGGCGCTCGCAGGCAATGGGGAAATCGTGCCACGTGCCGAGGTGCAGCAGCAGCCCATGCCCGGCAGGGAATCGCAGGGCTTGTACTTTGTCGAGATCGGGAGCTGCTTTGGGATGGTTGGGAGGAGCCATCACCATGATGAACGGCTCTTGCCCCAGGCCGACAAACAACTGGGTCATACGCATGTGGCGCTCCAGCCAGAGCACAGGTGGATATCCGGGCAGGATCTTAGCCGTACGGATAACGGCTCTGCCGGTGTATTGAAAGTCGATGTTCTGTCCTTCCAGGACACGCCCCTGATAAAAGGGGATCCCCAGCCCAGGATTGGCCACATCGTCCCCTATAAGTTGGCCGAAGGGTTGCACATTTTCTGGGGTGGCATCCACAATCGGCACCCGGACAACGGTGGTGGCAGTTGCAGTCGTGCTCATGGTTTGCATCCTCGCTCTTGATTGGACTGGGGTCAATTGGATTGGAGTCAGGCTTTCTATTTAATTAATTGTCTCATTGAGATTAATTGTCTTATTGAGAGCAATAGGTAAAGAAACGGTTTTCCCGGTAACGGTCTATACATCTTTGATTCTTATTTAAATTCTTAACTTTGATTCTTAACTTTGTTCTTCTCGAGGGCTTTGCGGGTTAAACCACCGCTCGATGATGTGGCGAATTTGCCGGGCGGCAGTGCCATCGCCAAAGGGGTTTTGGGCTTGGGCCATGCGGGCATAGGCTTGTGGGTCTGTGAGCAATTCTCGGGCTGCCTTCAGGATCTTTTCGGGGTGTGTGCCTACCAGGCGGGCGGTGCCGGCAGCAATCGCTTCAGGACGTTCGGTGGTCTGCCGCAGCACCAGCACCGGTTTGCCCAGGGCAGGGGCCTCTTCTTGAATGCCGCCGGAGTCGCTGAGGATGAGGGTACAGCGCTGCATGGCGCTCACCCAGAGGGGATAGTCCAGAGGCTCAGTGAGAAAAGCCCGCTCATGGGATCCCAACAGGGCTTGCAGGGGATCCCGCACCAAGGGGTTGGGATGGAGGGGCAAAAGAAGGGCGGTATCGGGAAACTCGGCCAAGATCTGCAGCAGAGCCTTGCCGATGGCGGTTAGGGGATCCCCCCAATTTTCCCGCCGGTGCACGGTAACCAACAGGACACGGTAGCGCTGCCAGTCCAGCCCGGGAATGGGGCAGGGGATCCCTTGGGAGGCCACTTGCAGTAGGGCGTCGATGACGGTGTTGCCGGTGCAATGGATGGATCCCACCACGTGGCTTCGCTTCAGGTTGTCAACGGCTTGGGGGGTAGGGGCAAAGTGCAGGCTGGCCAACTGAGAGATCAGGCGGCGATTGGCCTCTTCGGGGAAAGGATTGTAGAGATCATCGGTGCGCAGTCCGGCTTCCACATGCCCAACCGGGATCCGGTGGTAAAAAGCTGCCAAGGCGGCAGCGAAGGCGGTGGTGGTATCTCCCTGCACCAAAACCAGTTGAGGATGTTGCTCTTGAAAGTAGAGTTCCAGGCCCCGCAAGGTGGCTTCGGTAATGTCTGTCAAGCTTTGGCGGGGGCGCATGATCGCCAGATCCCGATCCGCTTGCAGACCGAATAGCCGCATCACCTGATCCACCATTTCCCGATGTTGTCCGGTCAAGATCAGCTCGGTGCGCAGATGGGGACTGGCACGCAGGGCTTGAATCACCGGGGCCAGCTTAATGGCTTCGGGCCGTGTGCCCAAGATCACGGCAACGAGGGGAAGAGAGGCCATAAGCTCAAGGACATCGGCACCTGTAGGAGATGGGAAGCGCAGCTCATTGAAGCAAGGCCACCAACAAACCACTAACAAAAACCACTAACAAAACAGAGGTGGCGAAGGGCGTGGGTTGCTCAAGGTCGCAAGCCACCGAGATGTAGACTCTGCTGAGTCAGGCTGAGGGCAATGTCGAGACGAGAGGAACCACAAGGGGGCTATTGCTGCTCACCCCGATCTTACCCCTCCAGCTGCCCCACCAATTTTTCACCGGATGAGCTGGAGAAAAAGGGTTGACGGGATCCCACTCCTGCAACTAGCCTAAAGGGAGCTGAAGAGATCCTCTTCTGGCTGTCCGGGTTGTTTTGGTTAACCTTTTTGGAGGAAAACGTTCAACAGCATGGACGCTTCCGGTAGTCGTAGCGCCAGCCACCAGTGGATGGTCTTCGAGGAGCACGTTCTTGAAGATTGGGCTCTTACTGGTGTCTTCCTTTTCCCCGCTGACAGCTTCTGTCGTCGCTTGAGAGGATCCCGTTTCGCCAACGCGAAGGGGTGGGAGAGTTTTCCCGGCTAGCTTTTGACTTGGGTGGCTCTCTCAGTCGGCGACGAACAGATGAGCTGAGCAGAGCCTTACCTGAGCAATGGGTTTGTGCAGCCCTGTTCAGAAAAGGGGAGATCAGGAGTAATTCCGAGGGGATTCCCCTTGACTTTCCCGTTGCGGGTTTTGGGGTTTCCGCAGGCCTGGGGATCCCTTGGAGTCGCTTTTATCGGCTTGGGCGCTTGCGATCCAAGCTGGGCTTGGAGGCCTGGCGCTAGACCTACGGCTTGCTGCGCGGCCATCCAAGGGTTTCAGGGCTTCCCTGTGAGCCTCGGAGCACCGGTTGGCTGTTGACCTCCTGGTTCTCTTCATCCCGGCTGACCCCAACGTTCGGAGGTTTATCATGCGGCAAAACATTCTTCGCGATCTCCTAACCCCTGCTTCCTTGGAAGCCGCCAAGCGAGAGGCCAACCGCGCTCCCATTGCCGAGCTGGTGCAGCAGTTGATGGAGATTTCACCTCGGCAGCGGGTTTTGGCTTTCCGCTTGCTGGAAAAAGACAAAGCCATTGCAGTGTTTGAGTATCTGCGGCCCGAAGAGCAGGCCGATCTCATTCGCAGCATGGAAAGCCCAGAAGTGATCCAGCTCATAGAAGCTCTGCCACCTGATGAGCGGGTACGTCTGTTTGAGGAGTTGCCGGCCAAAGTAACCAAGCGCCTCATTGCCAACCTCAGCCCAGAAGCTCGGGAAGCAGTGAATATCTTGCTGGGTTATCCAGAGCGCAGTGCCGGTCGGCTGATGAACCTGCGCTACTTGTCGGTACGGGATACTCTCACCGTCGGGGCTGCTCTGGCCAGCGTGCGGGACTCCCAACTGGGAGACGATGAGCTGGATGTGATCTTTGTGGTGGACGATCAGCGGTTCTACAAGGGTCTCATCCGCACTGTGCGGCTGGTGAAGGCGGATCCCGACCTACCGATTCGGGAGCTGATTGAAGGGGTTGATACTGTGGCGCGGGTTACCGACCGGGATCTCCAGGCAGCTCGTTTGCTCAAAGATTCCGGCTTGCCGGCCATTCCGGTGGTGGATACGGAAGGGCGCTTGGTGGGAGATATCACCTTTGAAGATGTCATCAACTTGGTGGAAGAAGAAGCCACCGACGCCGCTCTGGCCCAAGCAGGGGTGGGCAACTTGCTCAGCCGAGACAAGGTTTGGAGCGAGCGCCTGGTTAAAGGCTCCCGTTGGTATGCCGTCCGCCTGCGCATCACGTTTTTAATCATCACCTTGATTGGCGGCATGTTGGTGGGGGGAGTGATCCAAACCTTTGAGGAGGTGTTGGAGGCGGTGACGGCAGCGGCTATTTTCATCCCCTTGGTCATGGATATGGGCGGTAATGTCGGTACCCAATCTACGACCATCTTTGCCCGTGGCTTGGCTTGGGGCCACATCAACGTGCGGCAGTTTCTCCCCTATTTGCTGCGGGAAGCCAGCATTGGTGGCATTATCGGTGTGATCCTGGGGGCCACGGCTGGGGTGATTGCCTACTTCTGGCAGGGGGCACCCAATGGGATCCCACAATTGGGTCTAGCGGTGGGCTTGGCTCTGGCCATTGTCCTCACTTTGGGGGCTATCTTGGGCGCCATTTTGCCCTGGGTGATGTTAAAGCTGGGCTTTGACCACGCTCCGGGAGCGGATCCTTTTATCACCACCATTAAAGACTTCACCGGCCTCTGGGTGTATTTCACCCTGGTGGCTTGGCTAGTCGGGGTTGAAGTGGAGCTCTAGGGCTGCGCCGGCGCTGGATCCAGGGGGCACCTCACCGGCAAAGCGCGTTCCAGGAACGAATAATCCAGCCCTTCTTGAGAAATCAGCCTTTCAGAGTCTCGCCACAAGGCCATCGCGACGGCGGCGCAGAGCACTTTTACGAGGTGTCCTTTGACCAACGAAGGGTTACAGCAAACATTTAGGAGGTGTGCCATGACCTTGAAAGTTCTATCTCCCTTGGCTGCTGCTCAATTTCGGTCACGGCTGCAGCAGTATGCCTATCGGGTGGGCATAACCTGTGCTTTAGAAACAGGTGGTAAGCTGTCCCCAGAATCCGCCTTTGCTCAACTGGAAGCCCTCTGGCAAACCTTGCAACAGGAAGCCACTGCCCTTGGGATCCCAGATGAGGATGGCTAAACTTTATCCTTTCACGAGAACCGGAGCATGACCTGGATTGACTTCACCTTGCGTTTGGCCGTTGCCTTTGTCCTGGGATCCCTCATTGGCCTGGAGCGACAGTGGCGGCAGCGTATGGCCGGCTTACGCACCAACACCTTGGTGGCCACGGGTGCAGCTTTGTTTGTCATGCTCTCGGTTCTCACCCCTGATGAAAGCAGCCCGACCCGTATTGCGGCCCAAGTGGTATCGGGGATTGGCTTTTTGGCCGGGGGCGTGATCCTCAAGGAAGGAGCCAGCGTCCGTGGCCTGAACACTGCCGCCACCATCTGGTGTGCAGCCGCGGTGGGAGCCTTTGCCGGATCGGGGTACATTCCCCAAGCTGCCATTGGGGCCGCAGCTGTGTTGATCTCCAACGTTGTGCTGCGTCCGCTGGGCTACCGCATCAACCAGCAGCCCCTAAAGGGCACAGAACTGGAACTGGTCTATGAGTGTTCGTTCATCTGCAAAAGCCAAGCAGAGGCCCACATCCGCGCCTTGCTCTTGCAAGGCATAGCTCCCACCCATCTCAAACTGCGTGCCCTCTACAGCGAAGACCTGGAGGACAAGCCTGATCTGGTCAAAGTCGAAGCAGAGCTGGTCACCCAAACCCGCGATGACCAGGCCCTAGAACTTGTCGTCAGCCGCCTCAGCCTAGAGCCAGGCGTGATCACTGCCCGATGGCGGATCATCGAACAGGAATTTGGCTGATCCCTCATCCTGCCAACTCCCAACCGGTCAGCAACGCAAACACCAGAAATAAGCCGCCCCCCACCCAATGCACGGCGCGTTCAGAGATGTGAGCTGCTAAAAAACGACCTCCCACCACCGCCAGCCCCACCATCAGCCCATGGCCGAGGGTAGCCCCTGCCCAGACGCTCAATCCCGGGTGGGTGGCCGCCAAGGAGACGGTGGCAATCTGGGTTTTATCCCCGAACTCGGCCAAGGCTGTCAAGCTAAAGGCTTCCCACACAATAGCCCAAGCACCGCCGCGGCCCGCCCCTTTTTCTTCTGCCTGCTCCACCAGCCTGAGGGCTTCTTCCTCTTCTTCTTTTTCCTGCTGGGGAGTCATCTTGTAAGCTTGCCAGAGCATTCTCAGCCCAAAAGCCGCAAAAACCCCAGCCGATAACACTCTCACGCCCAGGGGTGGCAGCAGCTTGAAAAGCACCTTCCCGGCCACCACCGCCAGCAAGGTCATCACGGCCAAAGCCAGCCACGTCCCCAAGAAAACCCAGCGGCGCGGGTGCCGCATAGCCAGAATCAGGGGGGTAAAAAAGGTTTTATCCCCAAACTCTGCTACCGTAACCAACAGCAAACTTGACGCAAAACCAGCCCACATCGTCTAGCCTCCAACCTCTCTTGTGTGTGGAATCGGTTCACACCTAGAGGTGAAGGCTGGGAAAGTCAGACGGACTCACCAAGCTCACCTCTGCGTGAACTCAGCGAAAGTCTCGTCACCAAAGCAGCCTGCCGGGCTTGCTTTGTCTCTTGCACCGGGCTGTTTTTAGCCAGTATGTCGATGCAGAGGGCGGTAAGCCGCCTGACTACTCCCTTTCCGTCTGAATGGTAGCATGCTGAGCTCCCAGTGGGAGTAGTTCATTTCCGATGGGATCCCCCAAGACTTGCTGTGCCTTGGCCGATATCAGTGCCGCGCATCGCTTACCAGAGGATTGTGAAGGAGCGGCAGGCTATTATGATCACGGTTGAGGAGAAAATCAGGGGAAAACCACGTGGATGCAAAGTTAGTCTTGGTGGGGGTTGCTCTTGTCCTCTCTCTGGCAAGTTTCTACTTCGGCACCCGCAACGGCTTTTATGACACCGACAAGTATCACGGCAATGGCTCTGCTCATTAGAGCCGGGCGCTGGTGATTTTTTTATGGATCCCTTGCCCAGAAGGGCTTCCCTCCAGAATACAGGCAACGTCGGCGAGGGCTGGGTGCGGCAATATCTCTGTCAGCAGGGCTGGCAGATCCTGGCCCAGCGGTGGCGCTGCCCTTGGGGCGAGCTGGATCTGGTTGCCCACAAAGCTGATGTGCTGATTTTCGTAGAGGTGAAAACCCGTAGCCCCGGTAGCTGGGATCGAGGCGGGCTTTTGGCGGTTGGGATCCCCAAGCAGCGACGCTTGATCCGGGCTGCCCAGGCCTTCTTGAGCCAGCATCCCCACCTCTCCGAGTTGTCCTGCCGTTTTGATGTTGCGCTGATAGAACGTCGGGCCTCTGGGGAAGGGGTAAGCTATGCTTTGGTTGACTACCTGCCAGCGGCTTTTGAGATTTGTTGAAGCAAACTTATCTCACTTGTCAAGGCCATCTGCACCAGTACAATTGCCGTTTTGCCGCTATTGCCAAACGCTCAGTTTGTCTTTTTGGCTCTGCCCAATGCTGCCATCATCCAACAATTTCGGCAACTGCCAAATAAGCTCCAAAGTGCGAGATGGCATCGATGCTTCTTGAAATGCTTAACCCAAAGATTTCCGGTTTTTTAACTGATTTTTAACTGTCTCTTGAGTTGCATTTCCGTTGATCAGCATCGCTGTGCCGAGCCGATCTTAACAGCTCTACGATGCAGATCTCAGACAGGATAGGCAAGATTTGCATCGAGACTGTCAGTAGAAAGAATCTTTACAGACAAAATATTGTTTATCCTGAGAAGAGGGGTTTGTGTTTTTGAGGATTGGGCCTATGTATGCGGAGCAACCCAAGGGGGGATCCTCCAGCAGCTGGAAGCGCCGTCAGTTGAAGCTGGCCAACGTCGCTGCTGGGTTTGCCTCGGCAGTACAGCCGATCTTTGCCCAAACCATCATCACCGATAGCGAAGGATTGGAAGCCGGCCCCGTCACCATTCCCACCCCAGATGGCGAGATCCCTGGCTATCGTGCCAAGCCGACCGGCTCTGGCCCTTTTCCACTGGTTTTGGTGGTGCAAGAGATCTTTGGTGTACACGAGCACATTCAAGACATTTGTCGCCGCTTGGGGAAGTTGGGCTATGTGGCAGTGGCTCCCGAGCTGTTTTTCCGGCAGGGGGATGTTTCTCAGCTGCAGAGCCTTGAGGAGATTCGCGCCATCGTCTCCCAGGTGCCCGATGCTCAGGTGATGTCGGATTTGGATGCGGCGGTGGATTGGGCAATTGGCAACTCAGGTGCGGATCCAGAGCGGGTGGGCATTACTGGCTTTTGCTGGGGTGGTCGAATCACTTGGTTGTACGCGGCTCACCGACCCGGCTTGAAGGCGGGTGTTGCCTGGTACGGTCGTTTGGTGGGAGAGTCCACACCCTTAACCCCAAGGCATCCGCTGGATGTGGCAGCCAGCCTGAAGGCACCTGTGTTGGGTTTGTATGGTGGTGCAGATACCAGCATTCCCTTGGAAACGGTGGAGCAAATGAAGTCAGCTCTGGAAGCTTGCGGAGATCCATCGCAGTTGATCATCTACCCGGATGCTCCCCACGCCTTTTTTGCCGATTATCGCCCCACCTATCGCCCAGAAGCGGCTGGTGACGCTTGGGAACGGTTGCAGGCTTGGTTTCGAGAACACGGCTTGGCCCAGGGATCCCGGTCTCAATGATGGGATCTCATCTGTTCCCGTCGGCAGGACGGAGTCTTTTTTTGACTGCGCCGAAGGCAGAGCTTGGGGCAAGCTGGTATATTCCTAGCCATCTCAGGGAAACAGCATGAAAGCACATGAGTTCTGGGCCCGTACCGACAGCCAAGGTCAACTGATCTTGCCCATGAAGGCGCAGGAACAATTGCCCAAAAATCGAGTTGTGCGGGTGCTGGTGTTGGTAGATGAGCAGGAGCTGGCTCCGGCGGATCCTTCACAGGAGCAGTTGCCCACTGCCTCGCCAGATGAAGAGCATCTTTGGTATGGAGCTCCCACCGTTCCCTACGATGGCATTTAGCGCATGGGATCTTGGCCGGACAGCCGCCAGCGGTTTAGGCGCGAGAGGGTATCTGCATCCAAGTAGGCATCAATGCCCCGCTTGCTCGATAGCCGTTTTGGTTGGACGCGCCGGATCTGCTGCTGGGCCTGCTGCACTTCATCCCACAGTTGTTCTGCCGAGACCCATTCGGCGTTGTAGCCACCGATCACCAACTGCTGGACACGATCGGAGGTAGCCACCCGTACCCGACACCCATCCCTCTGCAACTGGGCACACAGCCGTTCAATACAACTGTCGGCGGTCTCGCCATAGGAGGTATACAGGATCTCGATACCCGAAGGGGAGCGCTCTTGCCGGGCTGGAGTGGGTTGGGCGTAGGCATCGTACACCACGGTCGCCTGGTAGCCCCGGAAGGCCACATAGTTGGCCAAAGATTCCACCAAGCGCAGACGGGCCAATTCCATCAGGGAGCGACGCGCTAACTGGCTCAGGGTGGGCCAAGCTCCGATGATGTTGTAGCCATCAACCAAGAGGAAGGTGGGAGAGGAGGCTTGCATGGATGGCGGTGGATCCCTTGTCCGGGATCACACTTCTTAATCTTAATCTTTATCTTATTCTTAATCTTAATCTTAATCTTTATTAATCTTAGTACCCAGCCTTAAAGGTTACCCCACTACTCCGAATGCTCCGATACTTTCCCGGTTGTGAGCAGATCACGGTCTGCGCTGAATCCAATAGGTGGTGAACAGTTCGCCACTGGCCTGTTTCTGAATTTTGCCCCCCAAGGCTGCGATGCGCCGCTCCCACTCCGTTAGGGGGGTGAAAATCGGTTCGGTGCCTTTGAATAGCTCGATGAGGCCCCATTGTTCCGCCCACACCGAGTCGGGATTGACCACTTCAATAATCACAGGTGCAGCCGGTCGCAACACTCGCATCAACTCTGCCCAAACCGCGTCGAAGTACTCAATCGGGTAGTAGTACAAAAATCCGGTGGCAATGGCCAGATCAAATTGCTCCGACTCGTAGTTTTCCAAATGGTGGGCGGATCCCTGTTGCATTGACTTGAACAGCTTGGAGTTAAGCTGGGGTGCCCGCGAGCGAATAAAGCGCACAATCTCACCGCTCAGCTCATGGCCGTAAAAGTAGGCTTGCCAATCGTTCCAGGGATAGGTCAGGAAGCTTACCCCACAGCCCAAATCCAAACAGGCTTCCCGTTTTTTGGGGGCACGCAGTTGCCAAAAGGGGATCCCGAGGCGCTCTTGCAGGTGATCCCGCTGCTGGGCTTGCCAAAAAGGCAGTTGCTCCAGGTCTGGGGGAAGTTGCCAAGCTGGCTGACCCAGTTGAATTTCCAGCTCCCGATTAAAGCGAGCAGCCACAGAGGCAAGGTAGGGATCCCAGCGTTCCCCAGTTTGTGGTAGCTCCATTTGCTGATGGCTTTGTCGTGGATGGTTGTGGACTTAACTTGCACTTAACCTACACTACCAGGACTCTCGGCCCGTAGGCTCCCGGCTGCAGGGATCCATTCACCCAACTGTGGCTGCCGAGGATGGTGCCTGCCGGAATCTGAGCTTGGGATCCCAAACGGGTGTGGGCGCCGATGTAGCAGGGGGCGTGCAGTTGAGCGCTGGGATGGATCTCAGCCGTTTTGTGCACCCATATCCCCGGCGCCTGTTGCTGCACATCTTCCAGGGGAAAATCCGTCATTCGGCCCAGAAGAATGTCCAGTTGGCCGTGGTAGTAGCTGGCCGGCGTGCCCAGATCCCGCCAGTAGCCTGTGTGGAGATAAGCTTGCAGCCGGTGCCCTTGCCTGAGCAAATCGGGGAAGACACGCCGCTCGAAGCTGAGGGGATCCCCACTGGGGTAGTCTTTAAAAATGGCCGGATCCAAGACATAGGTGCCGGCGTTGATCGTGTCGGTGGTGAGGGTGAGGGCTTCTGCAGGGGTGGGTTTTTCCCGAAAAGATTGGATCTGGCCCCCTTCCCCAACTTCCACCAGGCCATAGGCGGTGATATCTTCCACGCGGGCGAGGGTGAGGGTGGCCATGGCCTTGCTCTGCACATGACATTGCATCAACGCCTGCAAATCCAGATCCGTGAGGATGTCGGCATTGAAGACCACCAAGGGATCCCCGGTGAAATAGGGCTGAGCCAGCACCAAAGCTCCTGCCGTATCCAAAGGCGTCTCTTCGGGAATGTAGCGGAGCTTCACCCCCAAAGCAGCGCCATCTCCCAGAGCAGCCTCAATTTGTTGGCCCAGATAACCCACGCTGAGCAAAATATCCGTCAAGCCGGCTCGGCGGCAGCGCCCGATCAGCCATTCCAAAAAGGGCACATCCAGGAGGGGCAACAAAGGCTTAGGCTGCAAAAAGGTAAAAGGCCGTAAGCGAGTTCCTTTCCCACCCGCCAAGATCACCGCTTGCATAACCACCCTCAACCCCGTTCTCTTCCAAAGATATTGACATCCTCTCCGCCCAATTGCTAGGGGGGATCCATTGGGTCGAGCCAAATGTTTTCTGCTACCCAGAACGTCGATTCTCCGTTGCCCACAGAGGGATACGGATTGCCCCCCCGGCAACACAGCACGAGTCTTGATCGCAAGTCTCAGGGGATGCCTTTCTGGAGGAGATATTTCAATCTCAATTGGGATTCATAAGCTCAATCCTGAGACAGTTGATTTGCCTTTTTTAGAGCATGTTTGGAGAATTGCGACCCGCTCGCCCCAGTCGGGAATAGCCACCCAAAGCGGCAGTGTCAGGTGATACTACCTTGCAACGGGAATTGTGACAGCCTTGGATAGCTTGGATGGATTCCAATGGGTTTGCCCTTCACCTTCATCTGAGGTTTTGCCGATGTCTGTTTCTCGACGCCGATCCCTACAAGCCCTTTGCTTGACCCTGGCCGGATGCTGGGCTCTAGGCACACACCAGGGATCCCTGCTGGCCCAAAGCAGAGACCTGTTGGCTCAAATTCAAGAGCGCGGGGTACTCCGGGTTTCCACCGACTCCAATTACCGTCCTCAGAGCTACCGCAACCCTGACGGCACTTGGGAAGGATTTGATGTGGATGTGGCGCGCGAGATTGCCAGGCGCTTGGGGGTAGAGGCTGAGTTTTTGGATATCAACTTTGATGTCATCACCGCCGGATCTTGGAATGGCCGCTGGGATGTCAATGTCGGGTCGATGACCGTGACTGCCGAGCGCCAGAAAGCTCTGCTGTTTACCATTCCCTACTACTACACCCCCGCCAGCTTCGTGGTCCACCAAGCCTCGACCTTGACAGATATCGCCGCCTTGGAAGGAAAGCGAGTCGGGGTGGGCACCGCCACCACCTATCAAGCCTACCTGGAGGGCAACCTCACCCTGGAAGGAGAGACCATCCAAGTTCCAGCCCCGCGGGTGGACATTCGCATCTACGACACCGATAGCCTGGCTCTGCAGGACTTGGCACTGGGGGATGGCACCCGCTTGGATGCAGTCTTGACGGCTTTGCCGACGGCTGAAAATGCCATTCGGGAAGGGCTGCCCCTGAAAACTCTGGGGAATCCAGTCTACTATGAAGCCTTGGCTGTGGCCTTGGATCGCTCCAGCCCTGCCCCTTCCGAGAGCTTGCAAGCCAAAATTAACGAAATCTTAGAATCCATGCATGCGGACGGCACGCTGACGGCTCTCTCGAAGCGGTATTACGGCATTGATCTGACGAAAAAAGCTGAGTGAGCAAAGACTCTATCCCACTGGAGCAGCCGATTTACCCACCGCCCCGGATTCGAAAAGGGATCCCGTTCCCGGTGGCCCAGGGGTTGTGGTTGGTTTTGTGGCTGCTGTTGTTGGTGTTCACCTTCAGCGGGGTACAGTTGGAGTTGGCCGGGATCCCCATCCGTACCTTGCGTCTCAACGGCAACTTTGTGCGAGAGTGGTGGTGGTTTATCTCGCAAGGGGTGGGCACTACTTTTCAACTGTCCTTGGTCTCCATCCTCTGTGCCACCACCTTGGCCTTTTTGTCGGCGCTGGCGGGCCTCTCCCAGATTGCCCCTCTGAGCAGCCTCTCCGCTCTGTATGTCTCGTTGATGCGAGGCACACCTCTATTTCTGCAGTTTTTGTTCATCTACCAGGCTTTGCCGCAACTGGGTCTGGTGTTCGGCTCGTTCACTTCGGCAGTGCTGGCCTTGAGCCTGAACTATGGCGCCTACATGAGCGAGATCTTCCGGGCCGGGATCCAAGCCATTCCCATTGGGCAGCGGGAAGCCGCCTATGCCCTGGGGCTTAAGCCCTGGCAAACCCTGTGGTGCATCATTTTGCCGCAAGCTTTCCGAATTGTCCTACCCGACATTGGCAACCAATTCATCGCCATGCAGAAAGACACTGCCCTGGCCAGTGCCATTGCTTTGCAGGAGTTGATGGGCCGGGCTCGACAGGCAGGTTTGCCGCGCCAGCACTTCTTCGAGGCTTTGGTGGTGGCAGCGCTGTGGTACTGGCTGCTGACGTTGATCTTGTCATTTTTCCAGGGACGCTTGGAACGGTACCTGGCCCGCTAGAGGAGCCTGACTCTAATCCGGCCATTACTTTGGTGTCTGCTTGCATACGTTTGTGGTTGCCCACAAAGACCGGCTGTGCCGTTCGCGATAGCAGGGGGCTCCAAAAACAGCCAGAAAGCTGGGGGACATCATCCTGCACTCTGACCTGCCGCAGTGGGTGAAAGAGGATCCCTGCCACCTCAAGCGGAACGCCATTCAAGAGGCAGGGCTGGCCTTTCGAGAGAGCAAAGACCCGAAGTTTCGCAGCGTCAGCTGCTGCTGGAGAGGCTGCTGGGGCCGGCCATAATGGGAAAACGCCATCCTGGCTGTGGCGGAATCCTTTGCGAGAGCTTGCCTGCATCCATGCTGGAACACGACATTGTCATCATCGGGGGAGGGCTGGCCGGTTGCCGAGCGGCTTTGGAGGTTATGCGACGGGATCCCAGCCTCGACCTGGCCTTGGTGTCCAAAACCCATCCCATTCGCAGCCACTCGGTAGCAGCCCAAGGGGGCATTGCCGCCGCCTTACAAAATGTTGATCCGCAAGATTCCTGGGAGGCTCATGCCTTCGATACCGTCAAGGGATCCGACTACCTAGCGGATCAAGATGCGGTGGAGATTCTAGCCCGGGAAGCCCCTGAGGTGATCATTGACCTGGAACACCTGGGGGTCTTGTTCTCCCGCCTGCCGGATGGCCGCATTGCCCAGCGGGCCTTTGGGGGACACAGCCACCCGCGCACCTGCTATGCCGCCGACAAAACTGGGCAAGCCATTTTACACGAGTTGGTGAGCAACCTCAAGCGCTTTGGGGTCAAACTCTACAGCGAATGGTATGTGCTGGATCTGATCCTGGAGGACAACCAAGCCCAGGGCGTGGTGATGTTGGAGCAGGCCAGCGGACGGCTGGAAGTGCTGCGGGCCAAGGCGGTTATGTTGGCTACAGGCGGCTATGGGCGCATCTACAACTCCACTTCCAACGACTTTGCTTCCACCGGCGATGGCATGGCAATGGTGGCGCGGGCCGGCCTGCCTCTGCAGGATATGGAGTTTGTGCAGTTTCATCCCACGGGCCTGTATCCGGTGGGGGTGTTGATCTCAGAGGCAGTGCGCGGAGAGGGGGCCTATCTGATCAATGGGAAGGGGGAGCGCTTCATGGCCGCCTATGCCCCCAGCCAGATGGAATTGGCCCCACGGGACATCACCTCGCGGGCGATTGTTACGGAGGTGCGGGCCGGGCGCGGTATTGACGGCAAAGATTTTGTCTACTTAGACCTGCGGCATCTGGGGGCAGAAAAGATCCACACTCGGCTGCCCTTCTGTTGGGAGGAGGCCCATCGCCACTTGGGCATCGATGCGGTTGTCGATCCCATTCCGGTGCGACCGACGGTGCACTACTGCATGGGTGGGATCCCGGTGACGGTGGATGGGCAGGTGTTGCGGGATGTCCAAACCCGTGTGGAAGGGCTGTTCGCTGCCGGTGAAACGGCCTGTGTTTCGGTGCATGGGGCCAACCGGCTGGGCAGCAACTCTCTCCTGGAGTGCATTGTTTTCGGGCGGCGCACAGGGGCAGCCCTGGTAGAAGCCGTCAGAGGTCGAGCCTTGCCGAAAGTGGACGAGGGATCCCTGCTCAAACAGGCCGCCGGGCGGATCACAAGGCTGCTAGAACGATCAGGGAAGAGCCGCATTGATCAGGTGCGGAGGCAATTTCAAGATTGCATGACCGAGCATTGTGGGGTCTACCGCACCGAATCGGTTCTCCAAGAGGGGATCCAAAAATGGCAGCAGATCCGCCAGCGTTACGAGCGGGATTTGCGCTTGGACGATCGGGGCAAGGTGTGGAACACCGAGCTGATCGAAGCGCTGGAGCTGGACAACCTCATGACGGTGGGGGCTTTGATCCTCGCCAGCGCCCTGGAACGGCGGGAAAGCCGTGGCTCCCACGCGCGGGAAGATTACCCCCAACGGGATGATCAACGGTTTTTACAACACACCTTGGCTGCCTTTCGCGAGGGATCCCCTCAGATCAGCTATCGCCCCGTGGTGATCACCCGCTTTCTCCCTCAGGAGCGAAAATACTAACTTTCCAGAGGCCTCCCAGGCCGATTAGGATTGCTCTATCGTTCCCGTTAGCAGGATGGAGCCCCTTTCAAAATTATCCAATATCTAGGGATTCCATCTTCGCCAGCTTGAAATCTCGTCTACTGCCGGAGGGCCAGCCATGCAAGAAACCCTGGAGAAAGCAGCCGTCGCCCTGCAAGCGGAGCTGAATCTGGAGCCTTTTTGGATGCCCTTTACGGCCAATCGGCAATTTAAAGCCAACCCGCGCCTGTTGGTGGCCGCCCGAGACATGTACTACACCAGCCACGATGGCCGCCAAATCCTAGATGGGACTGCCGGGCTGTGGTGTGTGAATGCTGGCCACTGTCGTCCCCCGATTGTGGAAGCAATCCAACAGCAGGTGGCCCAACTGGACTACGCCCCAGCTTTTCAAATGGGCCATCCCAAAGCCTTTCAACTGGCAGAGCAGCTCATCCAGCTCACTCCTGCCGGACTGGATCACGTTTTTTTCACCAACTCTGGCTCTGAGGCGGTGGATACGGCCCTGAAAATGGCCATCGCCTACCATCGCTTACGCGGACAGGGATCCCGGCAGCGGCTGATTGGCCGGGAACGGGGCTACCACGGCGTTGGCTTTGGGGGCATCTCGGTCGGGGGCATCTCCAACAACCGCAAGTTTTTTGGCAGCCTCATTCCCGGAGTGGATCACCTGCCCCACACCCACAACCTGGAGCAAAACGCCTTTAGCCGCGGCCTGCCTCGCTGGGGATCCCACTTGGCAGAAGACTTGGAGCGGATCGTCGCTCTCCACGATGCCAGCACGATTGCAGCGGTGATCGTAGAGCCGGTTGCCGGTTCAACGGGGGTGTTGCTGCCGCCGGTGGGCTATTTGGAAAAGCTGCGGGCCATTTGCGACAAATACGGCATTCTGCTCATCTTCGATGAGGTGATCACCGGCTTTGGGCGTCTGGGATCCCCTTTTGCGGCCAATTACTTTGGGGTGGTGCCGGATCTGATTTGCTGTGCCAAGGGCCTCACCAATGGCACCATCCCGATGGGCGCAGTGATCGTCAAGCAAGAGATCTACAGCGCCTTCATGGAGGCTGCTGGTTCCGCTGATGACCTGCACCGTCCAGGGGACAACAGCAGGACACTCTCCTGGAGCCCCATCGAGTTTTTCCACGGCTACACCTACTCCGGCCACCCAGTTGCCAGTGCCGCCGGCTTGGCTACCCTGAACCTGTATCGAGAAGAAGGCTTGTTCGAGCGGGCTGCCAACCTCGCTCCCCTCTGGGAGGAGGCTCTCCATTCCCTACGGGGCTTGCCTCATGTCATCGATGTGCGCAACCTCGGCTTGGTGGGGGCAATTGAATTGGAAGGGATCCCTGGCCGACCGACAGCGCGGGCTTTTGAAGCGTTTTTGCGCTGCTACGAGCGGGGGGTATTGATTCGCACCACAGGTGATACCATTGCCCTTTCCCCGCCTTTGATCATCGAGGAAGCCCATATTGAACACCTGATCGCCACCCTGAAGCGAGTTCTTCAAGAGCTACCTTAGTCCTGAATCGACAAGAGAGACTGCCTGAGGGAGTTAGAAGCTTCTGGGGCTGGGCGTCGGCGAAGGACTGGGAGAGGGACTGGGTCTGGGCGAAGGGGATACCGAGGGAAAGGGATTGGGGGTGCCGGTCGGCGTTGGCGAGGGGGAGGGACTGGGCGCAGGCAACACCCGTAAAGGAGCTTTGGCCGAAGCAATTCGGCCCTGGGTATCCGCCACCATTGCCGTCACCTCATAATCCCCAGTGGGAGCAGAAGTGGGAATGGTGATGGGGATGGTGCCAATGCAGGCTCTGCTGTTGGGCTGACAGCCGACGGCAGCGGCAGTGAAATCAAAGGTGAGGGTGAGGGGGCTTTGTCGGATTTCCACCCGGAAGCTGATGCCGGCCCCCAAACCTGCAGGAGTCGTCACGGCCACCAGCACGTTGAAGGGTACCGTCTGTCGCGCGTCCGTCAGGGCCACCACGGCAATCGAAGGCGGCTCTGCTGCAAAGGAAGCAGTGGGAGAGGGGCTGGGAGTGGGGAAAGGATTCAAGAGGGGAGTGGGGGTCGGGGTAGCCAGAGGGGTGGGCGGCGGCGTAGGGACAGGACTGGGGATGAGGAAAGGAGTGGGCGTTGGAGCCACCACCGCTATCGGCGTGATGGTAACCGCAGGCTGTTCGCCGGCATCTTCTTGGCAGGCCACCAGTGACAACGACAGAAGAGCGGCCACACTGGTTTTGATCACAGGGGCTGCTAACGTCCAGCTCTGACGGAACCTATGGGGCTGCTGTCTCATGGGGTTTGACTCCTCACAACACAAAGCTTTGGGATCCTGCCGGTTCTGGGAGAGCCGAGCCTTGGTGGTGTCCAACTCAAAAACTCGGCCAGGCTGCTTCTCAGCCACAGCAGCGCTTACACGCTGCTAACACTATAGATAGAGTCTTAGCTTTTTGCAAACCCCACCTGTGGACTTCCCCTTTGGGGGTGAAGCCAGATAGAGGGGAATGACCTGGGCCGAGTTAGACTGGTAAGCGTGACAGCAAGACGAGGATCCATGGCAGCAAGGGCGGGAGCAGAACCATCTTCTGGCTGTGGAGAAGCAGAGGGGCAGACTGCCGTTGGCGTTGATGCCCTGTACCCCTCAGAAAACATCAGCGGGGCGGGGTATGCCCGGGAAGAGCTGCAAGAGGCTTGCGGGGTCTTTGGCATCCTGGCTCCAGGAGAGGAGGTGGCCAAGCTGGCCTACTTTGGCCTATTTGCCTTGCAGCATCGCGGCCAAGAATCGGCAGGGATCGCCACTTTTGAGGGATCCTTTTGCCGGGTTCACAAGGCGATGGGCTTGGTCTCCCAGGTCTTCGATGAAGTGAACTTGGCCCAACTGACCGGGGATCTGGCGGTTGGTCACACCCGCTACTCCACCACTGGATCCAGCCGCGTGGCCAATGCTCAGCCGGTGATCGTGGAGACTCGCCTGGGGCCGCTGGCTCTGGCCCACAACGGCAATTTGGTCAATGCGGAAGAGCTGCGGAAGGAACTGGAGGCCGCCGACCGGCACCTAACCAGCAGCACCGACTCCGAGTGTATTGCCCACGCCATTGCCCAGGCGGTGAACCAAGGTCAAGATTGGATCGCGGCCACTTGCCAAGCTTTGCGCCGCTGTCAGGGGGCTTTTAGTCTGGTGATCGGCACGCCAGAGGGCCTGATCGGGGCACGGGATCCCTATGGGGTGCGTCCGCTGGTGTTGGGGCTTTTGAGCAGCAACCCCGCTCTGGATGAGCTGCTGCAGTCAGAGATGCTGGAGATCATCTGCAGCGACGGCACCCTCAGCCACCCCGAGGCCGAGCCGCTGCATTACGTGTTGGCTTCAGAAACCTGTGCTTTGGATATCATCGGGGCCGATCCTCTGCGGCAGGTGGAGCCGGGAGAGTTGGTGTGGATCAGCCGTCAGGGGCTGCAATCGGTGCGTTGGGCGGAGGCCACCCCCAAGTTGTGCATCTTCGAGATGATCTACTTCGCCCGCCCAGACAGTTGGATGCACGGGGAAAGCCTCTACTCCTACCGGGTGCGGCTGGGAGAACAACTGGCCAAGGAGGCTCCGGCAGAGGCCGACTGGGTGATCTCCGTTCCCGATTCCGGCACGCCGGCGGCCATTGGCTATGCTCGCCAGTCGGGGATCCCTTACACGGAAGGGCTGATCAAAAATCGCTACGTGGGCCGCACCTTTATCCAGCCCACCCAATCCATGCGGGAGCGGGGCATTCGCATGAAGCTCAACCCCCTGGAAGACGTGCTGCGGGGGCAGCGGATTGTGATCGTGGACGACTCGATTGTGCGGGGCACCACCAGCCAAAAGATCGTCAAGGCCCTGCGCCAGGCGGGGGCCACCCAAGTCCACATGCGCATCTCCAGCCCTCCGGTTACCCATCCCTGCTTCTACGGCATCGATACCGATAGCCAGGATCAGTTGATTGCTGCCCAGCATTCCGTAGAGGAAATCGCCGAGAAGATTGGAGTGGATTCTTTGGCCTACCTGAGCTGGGAAGGCATGCTGGCTGCCACGGGCCGGGATCCCAACTCGTTCTGCTCCGCTTGCTTTACCGGCCACTACCCCATCCCCATCCCAGAAGGGCTGAAGCGCTCCAAGCTGGCCCTGGAACTGGTGGCTACTGGCAAGAGCCGCTAGGCTGCTCAGGGATCCCCGCTAGACTGAGAAGAAGAATTGCTTGGGGCAAGCCATGACTTTTCGCCTACGCCAACTGGGGGATCCCATCCTGACGCAAGTGGCCGAGCCGGTGACGGAGTTCAAAACGCCGGCCTTGCAGGATCTTATAGAAGGCATGCTGGCTACCCTGAAAGAGGCGCAGGGGGTGGGCTTGGCTGCTCCTCAGGTGGGATCCCTGCTCCAAGTGCTGATCGTGGCCTCTCGTCCCAATCCCCGCTACCCGGAAGCGCCGCAAATGCAGCCTCTGGTGATGGTTAACCCCCGTCTGCTGGCTTGCAGTTCTGACCAGGTGCTGGGTTGGGAAGGCTGCTTGAGTGTGCCCAATTGCCGTGGTCTGGTGGCCCGCGCTCGCGAAGTGGAGGTGGAGTATTACACTCCAGAAGGCGTTCAGCAAAGGGTGGTCTGGCAGGATTTTCCGGCGCGGATCTTTCAGCACGAATACGATCACCTGATGGGTCGGGTGTTCCTGCAGCGGCAGCCTCGGCAACTGCTTACCGAAGCCCAGTACCAAGCCCAGATTTTGGGTCAGCCCGCCTGAGGGATCCCACCATGCCCTACATGGTTATCTACGACGGCCTCTGCAACCTCTGTGCCACCGGCGTTCAGCTCTTGGAGCAACTGGATCGCGGACGGCAGTTTTGCTATGCTCCTATGCAAGATACCTCTACCCTGGCCCAATGGGGGATCCCACCGGAGCAGGTGGAGCTGGGGATGATTCTCATCGATCTGGAGCACCCAGAGCGCCGCTGGCAGGGATCCGCCGCCATTGAACAAATTGCCGCCCTTTTGCCGAGCGGGGAGGTGTGGCTGGCTCTGTACCGCAACTTTCCTGGCTTGAAGTTTCTGGGGGATCTGGGCTACGAACAGATCCGGGATCACCGCTACGAGTGGTTTGGCTGCCGTAACACCCTCTACCTATCGGCTTACCCTGTCTGTGTTCGCGGCCAGGATCTCCTGGTGGATTTGGTAGATAAGGAATCATGCTCAGCCCCGTCCAGCAACTGCTGCACCAATACGCTCAGGGGGAACGGGATTTCAAGCAGCTGAATCTCAGCGCCCTGGGGCTTTACCAAGCAGATCTGCAAGGGATCCTCCTCAGCGGGGCCGACCTCTCTGGCCTTTGTCTGGCTGAAGCAGTTCTGTGCCGGGCCATTTTGGTGGGAACTGTCTTGGTGAATGCCAACCTGCGCCAAGCCTTCCTGGAACAAGCCAATCTGTGTCGAGCAAACCTACGTCAGGCTAACCTATGGCGGGCCCAGCTAAAAGCTGCTGATTTGAACAATGCCCGCCTAACTGAAGCCATTCTTTGTTACGCTGACCTCAGCCATAGCCGCCTTGAGGGAGCCCATCTGCAAGGGGCGGACTTGAGCCATGCCAACCTCAGCCAGGCCAATCTCCGGCAAGCCAACTTGCGCCAAGCCAACCTGATGGGGGCTAACCTAAGCAGCGCCGTTTTGGCTGACGCCGATTTGCATCAGGCCAATCTCGTGGGAGCGGACTTGCGGGGATCCCTGCTGCGGAGCGCCCACCTTACCCCTGAGACCCAAATTGCAGAAAAGTGGCGCCAGGTGTGGCAAATCCTCAACTGGGAGCAGGAAGGACGAGATCTGGTGGGCAGGGATCTGTCGGAGGCAAATCTTTGCGGGGGCTATCTCCACTCGGCCCAATTGGATGAAGCCAACCTTGCCGATGCAGACCTCAGCCAAGTCATCCTCTGCAGGGCTTCCTTGCAAAAGGCTAACCTGCGCCAAGCTCGCCTACTGCAAGCGGACTTGCAGGGCTCCAATTTGCGAGAGGCTAACTTTGTCCATGCCGATCTGCGCGGCGCCAATCTCCGCGAAGCCCACCTCGGCGGGGCCGACTTAACCTCAGCCAACCTACAAGGGGCAGATCTCAGCCAGGCCGTCCTGCAGGGGACACGCCTAGACGCCCAGACCCAATTGGATCCCAAGTGGAAACAAGTTTGGCGGGTTCTCAACCAGCCGCGTTCCGGCTGGAGCTTGGCCCGAGCTAACCTTGCAGATGCGTATTTGCGCCGAGCCTACCTGCAGCAAGCGGACTTGACCGGAGCGGATTTAAGAGGAGCTGATTTGCGAGAAGCAGACTTGCAGGAAGCCAACTTGAGCCAAACCGACTTGCGGGGCACCAACCTGCGGGGAGCTAACCTGAACGGCGCTTTGTTCAAGGGATCCCTTTACGACGAGTACACCTTTCTTTAGACTCACATTGTTGCTACAGCCTATTAAAAATAGGATACAAGTATTCAAGAGGAAGGAGAGAGGGATATGCCAACCCATTCGCTAGAAGCTGGGAAGTGTAGCATAGAGCAGATAGTGGAGACCTCTTTATTACTTATCAACCCGTCCTGCTTCCGAAGTTGGTTTGCTAAGTGTTGCTACTGTGCCCCTTAGTTCCTTAACAGGCTGTATCGTTACTCCTGGGGCACCACCCGCCAAACGGTTCCTCTAGCCGCCATTGCTCGTGACCAAATTCAAAGCTTGAAAGAATGGGCTGCCGAGTCAGGAGCACGTACCGCTTCCCAAGATCAAAAGTTGATTCAGGAGCTACGGACCATCGTCCAGAAGAGAGGGTTAGGCTACATTGAAGTTGATAGTCCCCCATCCTTTTCCTCTCCACCTCCTGCCTAAGCTGTTTTGGTCGGCTCGTTCCGAGTTGTGGCAGCTCCGTGGAAGTAGGCTTGCAAGCATTTTTTCCTGCAAGACGCAGAAAAACTCCGGTTGCCGCTCCGCTTGAATTTGCTGCCTGTGGATTAGCCCCCGTTAAATCCGTCCGGGGAAGCCGCCGATTGATCTGAGCTGCTCAGGTGGCCCCTTGTTGGATTAACTTCCGGCAGCTCCCAGGCAGGGCACTGGGATCGGATCCCGCACGTTAGCGTGCAGGACCGATGGTTTTGCACTTTTCGTATCCTTGACTACAGATTTTTTGGTAGGATTGATCGTGTAGAGGTACTGGTATGTAGAGCAGCCTTATGAGTGCAATCGCTGAAATGAGGGGGACAAGTCTCCTGGCCCGCCATCGCCAAAACATAGCAGCCTCCCTGGCCCGTCGTTTGGAAGCAGCTAGGGCGGCCAACAACACCCGCTTGATGGAGCTGCTGAAACAAGAAGAGCGGCAGCTGGCAGCCGAGTACGGCGGCAGGGATCCCTTCTCTTCAGCGCTCTTCAGAGGACTGCGCCACCTTTGGCAGAGCCTGAAGGCAGTCTTGGCGGCCTGCGATGAACTGCGGGTGCGGCAGTGGGTAGATGGCAGCGGCATGGTCTGGTGGTCTGTCCAAGACCCAATCACGGGAGAGCGCCTGTGTACCCATTCCGAGGGGGAGCTCATGGAGTGGATCGAGAAGCACCAGCGAGAGGATTAGTCTTCGCGGCTAGGACTTGCCTGAGCACCAATAGCCAGTGTTTCCCCTGGCGCTTCGTGCGTGTCCCAGTCTTTCCAGCTTGGGGAGGAAGGGAACAAAAAGTTTCACGGCTAGGCCGGGGCAATGGCCACCTGAGAATCCAAATTGATAGGATTACGAAGACTCATCATCTGCTTTAGGGGCCCTGGGATGGTTTGGCAATTGTTGACTTGGCCGGCCCAAAGCTTGCTTTGGCTAGCGGAGCAGATCCAAGAACGCGCCGAAGCACAGCTGGATAGCAAAGAAAACCTGCAAAAAGAACTTACGGCCCTGCAAATTCAGCTAGATTTGGGAGAAATTGACGAAGAAACCTACGCCCGCCGAGAAGAGGAGATTTTATTGGCTCTGGAAGCCTTAACCCAAGCAGAAGGAGAAGCCGAAGCATAGAGTTCTGCCGGTGGGCCTGGAAGGGATCCCTCAGCATTGCAGGGGGGCAGAACATGGGAGAATGAGCTTCTGTACACCCCCGTCTTTCCTACCCTGGGCTGTTTTCAATGACTGAATCCCATGAAACCTTGGTGCTCCGCGACGAGCAAAACCAGCCTCTCAAGTGCGAGATCCTGCGGCAGGTGGTCATCGACGAGCAGACCTATGCTCTGGTGACTCCCGTTGATGCTGTGATCAAAGTGCTGGTTTGGGAAGGGGAAGAAGAACCCAGCCAAGCGGTGAACGGCGATGCCAACATGGAAGGGATCCTGGACGAGCCGGATCCCGAAGAGCTACAGGCTACCCTGCCCACCATCCAGGCTGTCTTGGGGGAGTTGAACCTCACCTTGCAGCAAAATGGCTTCGACATCCTCACGGTTCAGGGGGAATTGCCCCCAGTCGAAGAGGAAGATGTGTTCGAGCTGGGCGAGAGCGAGGAAGATGCCCAGGAGTTTCAACTGCTAGCTACCTTTTTCTACCAAGAGAAGAAATACGGCATCTTTACCCCCCTCGATCCCGTTTTGCTCTACGCCGCTCTGCCTGACGAAGGGGATCCCTACCTGCTCACCCCCGATGAGCCGCCAGAGCTTTTTGATCAGCTCTATGCCCTGCTGCTGGATCTCGATGAGGAATGGGAAGACGGAGATGACGAAGAAGATGAAGACGAAGATTAGGCGGTCAACCCCTTCTGTTCTGCCGAGTTGGATACTCCTGCCCAGCCAGTCGCCTCGGCGGTGCGGAGCACCATAGGGATAGAGGTGGTGAAACTACCCGGTAAAACTTGCCCAGAGTTTTTCACCAGCCACTCCAGACCCGTCTCAACATCTGTCGGGGGCGTCGGATCTGCGGGCCAAGGGTCAGAATAAGCCAGCCTCAGACCAGCCGCCTGAGCATTGCGTAGCGAAGGAGCAACAGGGATGCAGCCGGTTGATTTAACCACCCTGCGTGCTGTGCTCGCCGATCTAACCCAGGCTAAGACAGGTCGGGATCCAGTTTTGCCTGCCCGCGTGGAATGGATCCAACAGACCGATCTGTGGACGGTGGTCATTGGCTTGCGCACCCTCACTGCCCGCCCCTGCTTGCTGTTGTGCTGGCATCCTCAGGCGGCCCGTCTCCACCTCTGTCAGCCTCCTCCCAAAGAGCCGGATGGCTTTCAATTTAGCCAGTTCCTCCAACGGCACCTGAAGGGTTTGGCTCTGACGGAGCTGGCTCTGCTGGAGGATTGGGAACGGGTGATTGACTTGCGCTTTGCCCCTCGGCCCGGGGATCCCCCTTATCGCCATCTCTACCTGGAGGTGATGGGCAAGCACAGCAATGCCATTTTGGTGGACGAGGCGGGCATGATCTTGGCCAGTGGTCATGGGGTGAGCGAGCGCCAATCGCGAATCCGTCCAGTGCAGCCGGGCCTGCCCTACGAGGCTCCTCCGGCCCTAACCGACCCGATCCCGCAGCGATCCGAGCCCTTTTCCTGGTGGCAAGAGCGCGTCGCCCTGATCCCTGGCCCCATCGGCCAACGGCTGTTGCGCTGTTATCGCGGCCTCAGTCGGCATTTGGTGGAAGCGATGTGCCATCAGGCTGGGATCCCGCCCCAAACCTCCACCGATCACCTCTCTGCCCGCGATTGGCAGGCACTGTTTGCCAGGTGGCAAGACTGGTTAACCCGTCTGGAAACAGGCCAGTTTGACCCAGCTCCCACTCCCCAGGGATACACCGTTCTCGGCTGGGCAAGCGGTGCCGTTCCCGTTAGCGGGACGGAGTCCCTGCAACAACCTTCTCGACTCAATCTGCACCAACTTCTGGAAGGCTACTACCAGGCTCAGCTTAACCGCGAACAGTTTGAGCGAGAGCGCCACCGTCTGCTGCAAAGGGTATCCACCCTGCTGAAAAAGCTCTATCAGCGGCGAGAGCAATTTGAGGCAATGCTGGCCGACTCCACCCAAGCGGAAGCCTCCAAGCAGGCTGCCGACTTGTTGATGGCCCACCTCCACCTCTGGCGGCCAGGGTTGCATCACATCGAGCTGCCGGATTTTGCCAGCGGCCAGACGGTCAAGATCCCTCTCGACCCCGAAAAAAATGCCATTCTCAATGCCCAAGCCTACTACCGCAAGCACCGCAAACAAAAACGGGCCCAGGATGCTATCCGGCCCCTACAAGAGGCGCTCGGCCAAGAGATCCTCTACCTCGAGCAGGTGGAAGCGTCTCTACAGCAGCTGGAAACCTATCGGGATCCCCAAGACTTGACCACCCTCAAGGAAATTGAGACCGAGCTGATTGAACAGCGCTACTTGGAGAGTCCCACTCGCAACAGCGGGACAGAGTCTCTGCGGGCGAGCTCAAAACATGCCTCACCGGCAACCTTCAACCCCCACCGCTTTACCAGCCCCAGTGGCTTCTCCATTTGGGTGGGGCGCAACAACCTGCAAAATGATCAGCTCACCTTTCGCGTGGCTCAGGAACACGATTGGTGGTTTCATGCCCAAGAGATCCCCGGCAGTCATGTGCTGCTGCGCTTGCCCCCCGGGGCTGTAGCAGAAAGCGAAGATCTGCAGGCGGCTGCTGATTTGGCGGCCCATTTCAGCCGCGGTCGCCTCAGCGAACAGGTGCCGGTAGTCTACACTCGCCCGAAACTGGTGTTCAAACCCAAGGGATCCCCGCCCGGCATGGTCGTTTACAAACAGGAGCAGGTGCTTTGGGGGCGGCCCAGCCATGCGCAGCTGCTCATTGCGTCAGCCCTTGGGCCACACTGACGCAACTGGTCACTTCGTTTCTGGCCAAGTGGGCAGGTTCGAGGCATTCAAGGGAGAACTTCGAGGGAGTAAGCGGCGCTGCGGCCATAGCGGCTGGGGTCGTACATTTCTTCGGCCAAGGCAGGAGCCACCTGGAATTGGCCGGGGATCTCTGGACGGAAGAGATAGACAAACTCATGGCGACCCTGCTTGAGCTCGGTGCTGAAAAAGGCCACGCGGTCATCCCGATTCTCTTGGCGGGTCCAAAACCAGTCCCACCAGTAGTCTGGGGCCAAGCCGGTGAACTCTCGCGGATCCTGGGAGGTGATCTCGGCGCCGCTGGGCAGGGGATCCTCGACCACCACGTAGTGGCTGTCCCGCTCGGCTTCCACCGTCAACCGGGCCAGGAGGATTTCTCCGGCCCTTACTGTGTCGCCAGGGCGCAGCGGCTGCTCTCGGTAGCGGATCTTCCCGTTGGGTTGGAGCTGGGGCTGTAGGCGGAAGTAGCTGCGGCTCACCGCAAAGCCTTGGGCTTGAGAGGGCAGAGGGTTGGGGACGAAGGCTTCTCCCCTCAAGCTGTAGTAAAGGGGGCCGGGGCCGGACTTTTCCAGGCGCAGGCTGCTCAGGTTCCCCACTTCTGCGTCAGCCCAATCCAGCCCATAGCGGGGATCCGCAGGGCCGGCCTGCCAGCGATCAAGAAGGGATCCAGTTGTCCCATCCAACACCCGCACCTCGCCGGGGCCGGGAAGCTGCTGCTGCTGGGCTTGGTAGTAGGCGGACAGGCCGAGGAGAGCATCGGCGGTGGCTTTGGTGGTGCGCCAGCGGTTGTTTTGCCGCTGTTGGAGAAGGGCATCGGCAATCTGGGCAGCCCGGTCATCCTGCAGCCGAACGGCCAATTGCAGTAGGGGGCCGGCCACCTCCATGTCGTCGTAGGTGGAGCGCTCTTGGGTCGCACGAGTTGGAGCAGCCGGGATAAACCAGCGCCCTTGGGGATCCTGTTGCCGCCGCTCCAGAACCTCATCCAGGGCTGCCTGGGCAAGATCCCCCTGGCCCAGTTGCAGGGCAGCCAGGCCATGGTAGGCCAGGCCAAAGGTGGAAAGCTGGGCCGGCGGCGGCAGGTCGGCAGTCACCAAGGCGGGATCCCAGAGGGCCAGGCTGTAGGCGACAAAAGCCTGTAGATCCGGGGAGAGGGCTTGTGGCTGGGCCAGTTGAGCGGCCAGATAGTCCTGAGCGGCCAGATAGTCCAAGGCCTGCCGCACCCGCCACTCTTTGAGGGCATAGCCAGCAGCTTGGGCAAGGTGATACCCCTGCAGGATGTATCCGGTCAGATAGGGGTTGCTCCGGTCATGGGCCCACCAGCCCCAGCCCCCATCGAAGTTCTGGGATCCCTCCAGTCGCTGCAAGCCCGATCGAAGCACCTGGGGCAGCCGCTCCAGGGTTTGCGAGCGCAGGTTCAAGCCCAACTGCTTGCTGACTTGGGTGACGGCTAGGGCGGGCAAGAAGCGACTCAGGGTTTGCTCGGTGCAGCCGTAGGGGAACTCCACCAGGTAATCCAGCGGCTCCAGCAGGGTTGCTGCCGGGCTAGCGGCCAGTTCCAGGTGAAGCTGCCGGGATCCCGGCACCCAGGTGGCGGGCCAATCCAGCGATAAGTCAAGGCTGCCCTCCTGCACCCGACCCACCTGGGAGAACCGTTGCACAGCGCCGAAAGGCTGGCTGGGGATCCGCAGTTGCAACGCATCTTTCAGCCCATTCCCTTCCGCCCAAACCCGCAGAGAGGTATCTCCGGCCCCCAGAACCTGGAGAGGCCATTCCACCCGCCCCGCTCCTTGGGCCGGCACGGTGAGGCGTTGTCGTTCCGGGCCTTGCAATTTCAAGATCCCACCGGCAGGAACAGGAACTTCCAGCCGCACCTCCACCGCTTGGGCTTGACCCGTGCGGTTTTGCACAATGGCCGCCAAGGTGAGCTGATCCCCCACCCGGAAAAAGCGGGGAGCGGCCAAGCGCACCAACAGGTCTTTGCTAACCGAGACTGTGGCAAGAGCGGATCCCACCTGGGTGTCGGCAGTGGCAGCGCGGGCGGTCAAGCGCCAGGTGGTCAGGTTGTCGGGCCAACGCACCTGTACCTGAGCCAGGCCATCGGCATTGGTGACCAGATCCGGGAACCAGGCGGCGGTATCGCGAAAGTCCTCCCGCACTTGACCGGCCAGCTTGTCAGCACCGCCGGGATATTGCTGAGGGAAAGAGGTAGTGGTGGTAACTTGGTTGTACTGGCGCCCATAGAAGAAGCGGCGAATATCCGGGGTGAAGTCGGGTCGCAATAGGTAGAGGGCATTGTCCACAATCCCTAGGCCCACCTCGGCGCTCACCGGCTGTCCCTGGGCGTCGCGGGTGCGGATTTGGATTTGGGCGGTCTCGCCCGGTCGATAGGTGGGCTTATCGGTCTGCAGCTCCACCTGTAAAAAGCGATCCAAGGGGGAGACCCGCAGCAGGGCCTCGCTTCGGTACAGCCGCCGCTCTGGGCCGATGGCAGTGGCAGTGACGTAGAGATTGGGACGATAGTCGCCGCGGATGGGCAGCCGCAGCGTGGCCGTATGCCCCTGGAGACGCAGCACCTGCACCTGGTGCAGCCGGGATCCCTCAATGCCCACCAGCACCGCCACATCCGGCAGCGGCGAGACTATCAGGATCTGGGCCTCTTCCCCCACCTGGTAGATCTGCCGATCCGCCACCACTTCCAGGCTGGGCAGGGATCCCCAACTTTGCAGGGGGCTGCCCGGCTCCACCACCCAGAGATAGTCCACCTCCTGCACCCGTTCGCGCCAGCGGTGCGGAGCACTTTGACGGCGGGGATCCCATGCCGTCAACCGCACCCGGTAGTCTCCCGGCTCCAGGTCGGCGGGCAGGTGGAGGTCGAGGCTGCCTTCCCCGTTGACAATCTGAAAAGGTTGCCGCAGCAGGGTATCTTGCCGTTGGTAGGTGCTGCTCTTGGGATCCCAGCGCCAGCGCTCCAGGCTCAGCTCTCCGGTGGCGCTGACGGGGCGGCCATCGTAATCGCGGGCTTGCAGCCGGTAGGTGAGGGTATCCCCCGGAGCGGGCAGGTGGCGGTCGGCCTCGGCAAAGAGGGCAAATTCGCCAGCTGTTACCCAGGCCCGCGCCGTTCCGGTCACGGTGCGACGGCTGATGTCGGTCACCTCCACCTCGATGCGCAACTGCTGCACCTCTTGGGGGCCCCAGTAGCTGTCTTCTTCCCAGTTGAGATCCTGCAGCAGGCGATCCAGGCGAAACTCCGCCCGCCCTTGGGCATCCGTCACCCCTTCCCCTTCCGCCACCAACTGGCCGTAGCCGCCGTAGTAGCCCTGCTCCTCTCCCAGGTCGTCGGCGAAATAGTCTTCCTCGGCAGAACGGGGCAACAGCCCATAGCGCAGGCTCCAGTCGGGGCTGCTGTAAACTCGGTAGCGGAGCTGGGCAGCGGCCACCGGCGCGCCGAAAAGATACTCGGCCTCCACCTGCACCTTCAGGGATCCCCCCCGCACCAGCCAAGGTCGGTCGGGCACCACCGCCACCTCAAACTCCGGCTTGCGGTAGGCTTCCACCTGAAAAGAGGTGTATTCGCCGCTGGATCCCTGCGGCCCTGACACCTGCCACTCCAGGCCGTAGCTGCCCAGGGGCGCCTCTTCCGGCAGTTGAAACTCCCCATAGACACTGCCAAAAGCATTGGTGGCCAGGGTTTGTTCGCTCAACACATCCCCGTTGGGGGCCGTAAGGGTCAGTTGCACTGCTTGTCCTACCGGGGGCGGCGTGAGGCGGGTTTGCTCTCGCACCAGGGCGCGGAAATAGACGGTTTGGCCAGGACGGTAGAGGGGACGATCGGTGTAGGCGTAGATCCGGTGGGGCTGGTTCCAGCCATAGGCGTAGCTGCGGGACAAAGCCTGCAGGGTGTTGTCGGCACTGCGGCCATAGACCACCAGGGAAGAACCCTCTCTCGCCGGCAGGCCAAAGCGGGCCAGCCCCTCTGCATCGGTGGTGGCCGTCAGGGGATCCCCCCACTCCCCGAAAACTTGGATCTGGATCCCGGCCAGGGGACGCAGCTCCCGCAGGTGCACCGCCTGCACCACCAACTGGCTGGCATCCTTCTTCTGGATGAGGCCGAGATCGCTCACCAAAAACCAATGGTCGAAACGGGGCAAGGGTGCAGCCGCATTCAGCGGCTCCCGGCCCTCCGCCTCCACCCAGTAGGCCCCCGGCGGCAGGATCCCCAGCTCCAAGGTTTGGGCTGTCCACCCCTCTCCCGCTCGTCGTGGCACCGGCTGCTGCCAACTGCGCACAAGCTTCCGCCGCAGGGTGGGATACAGAGCCGGATCCAGGGAGCCATAGTCAGCATCCGCCAAATCCCGCAAGAGATGGGATCCCTGCAGCTCTGTCAGGGAAAAGCGATAGAGGCTGAGCTGCACCGAGCCCAGGCTGGTGGCCCGCCACTGCAGCCGCGCCGGTTCTGCGGTCGTAAACACCTGGCTGGTGCTGTAGAGATAGAGACCGGGGGGGACAAGCTGAGGGCGCAAGGTGGGGATCCGAACCGTTGCCCCCTCCCGCACCAGAACGGATCTCTGGCTGCCCACCTTTTCCAGGCCGGATCCCTGCACCGTCACCTGGTATTCCCCAACAGGCAATCGATCCAAGCGATATTCGCCATCTGCGGTCAAGCTGGAGCTGCGAGTGGCCGGGCCGGCGGCGATCACCCGGACGCTCTCCAGAGCTACCCCTGCCGGCAGCTCCACCCGTCCCGCCAGGGATCCCGTCGGCTGTTCGGAAAGCAAAACTGCCAGCCCCACCCCCAACAACAGCACCAGGGCCGCTAACCATCGCCTCAGCATGGGATCCCTTTCCTTTGTTGCTCCTACCCTGTGCCCTGGCCGCCCTGGGGGTTCAAGGGTCAGCCCAATCCACTACTTCACCAGCTCGAAGACGTTGAACATGGGCAGGTACATGGCCACGATAATGCAGCCCACCATACCGCCCAGGATCACGATCATCAACGGCTCCAGCAGGCTGGTGAGGGCGCGTACCGCCTCCTCCACCTCCAGCTCGTAGAAATCCGCCGTCTTCATCAGCATCGCGTCCAGCTCCCCTGTCTCTTCCCCCACGCTGATCATCTGAATGGCCATGACTGGGAAGACCTTGGCCTTGCCCAGAGCAGGGGCAATCTGCCCTCCCTCTGAGATGGATTGGCGGGCGGCGTCAATGGCGTTGGCCACCACCTGGTTGCCGGAGGTGTCGCGCACAATTTCCAAGGAAGTCAGCACCGGCACCCCGGAGCGGGTGAGAGCGCCAAAGGTGCGGCAGAAGCGAGCCACCGCCGACTTCTGGATCAGATCCCCGAAGAGAGGGAGCTTGAGGGCCAGCGCGTCGATGGTCTCCTTGCCGGCAGGGGTGCGGTAAAAGCGCCGGAAAGCAAAATAGACGGCCCCTAGAAAGCCCACCAGCCCCAAGCTGTACTGGGGCGTGCGCAGGAACTTGCTGATGTTGATGAAAAACTGGGTAAAGCCGGGCAGCTCCCCACCCAAGTCGTTGTAGATGCTCTCAAACGTGGGCAAGATGAACAGCACCATGCCCAAGAAAATCAAGACAGCCAAGATCGTCACCACCACCGGGTAGGTCATGGCTGACTTGATCTGCTTCTGCAGGCGATCCATGTCCTCCAGCAGCTTGGCCAGACGGTTGAGCACTTCGTCCAGCACGCCGCCCACCTCCCCCGCCTGCACCATGCTGCAGTAGAGGCCGTCGAAGGCGTCGGGATAAGGGCGGATGGAGTCGGAGAGGTTTTTCCCGGCTTCCACGTCTGAGCGAATGGCCCTCAGGTATTTTTTGAGCTTGGGGTTGCCGGTTTGCTCCTCCATGATGGTGAGAGAGCGCACCATCGACACGCCGGCGTTGATCAGGGCAGCGAACTGCCGGGAAAACACCGCCTTGTCGCGAATGTCGATGGATCCCAGCATTGAGAAATCGAAAGACGTATCCAAGGAAAAGAAGGGTTTCTCCTCCTGAATGTCTTCCTGTTTGGCAAAAATCCCGTCTCGGCGCAGCCGTGCACGAACTTCGGTCAAGCTGTTGGCCACCACCGTCAGGCGTACCGGCTGACCGGCCTTTAACCCCCGAACCTTGTAGCGCGGCATGGCTGTACCCCCGGCTAGATCGCTCTAAATAACGAAATGGCTTTAAATGTTTCGCAGGTGCAAAAAGGGATCCAGCCCAAACTTTGGGCCGATCAACGATCTCTCAGCTAGAGCTTAGCCACAAATTGAGGCAGTGGCTAGAGATCGGCAATGAACCCTCACCCGGGGATCCCAGCACTGCCTGGTGGCAACGAGGTTTAGCGACGGGCGGCAACTGCTGGTGGCCGCTGTTGCTGGGCAGCCGCGGCTGGCGAGGGCCCGGTAACGTTGCCCAAAAGCCGTTGCAACTCCTCGGGGCGAGAGGTCTTAGACATGGCCGTATCGAAGTCGATCTTGCCCTGTAGGTAAAGGTTAGCCAGATCTTGCTCCAGCGTTTTCATGCCCTGCTTGCCCCCCGTCTGGATAGCCGAGTAGATCTGGGCAGTTTTGCCCTCCCGAATCAGGTTGGCAATGGCCGGCGTCACCACCATGATTTCCTGCACCAGCACCCGTCCAGGCTCTCCTGGCTTGGGATTGAGGCGGCGGGCCAGAGTTTGGGAGAAGACGGCCTTGAGGGAGTTGGAGAGCTGCACGCGAATCTGCTGCTGCTGCTCGGGCGGAAACACATCCACCAAGCGATCCACCGTCTGGGCGGCAGAACTGGTGTGTACCGTGGCAAAGCAGAGGTGGCCCGTCTCGGCGGCGGTAATGGCCAACTGGATGGTCTCCAGATCCCGCATCTCCCCGATCAGGATCACATCCGGATCCTCCCGCATCGCTGCCCGCAGGGCATTGGCAAAACTCTTGGTGTCTTCCCCCAGTTGCCGCTGGTGGATGATGCTGCGAATGGGGGTGTAGATATACTCAATGGGATCCTCGATGGTGAGGATGTGCTCGGCCCGTTCGCGGTTGATCATGTCGATCATGGAAGCCAGCGTAGTCGATTTGCCAGATCCCGTTGGGCCGGTTACCAGCACCAAGCCCCGCGGCAGGCGAGCTGCTTCCTTACACACATCCGGCAGGCCCAGCTTGTCGATGTTGGGGATCTCAGAAGCCAGGGCCCGCATGGCGCAAGCATAGGTGCCGCGATCGCGGTAGACGTTCACGCGGAAGCGCCCGATCCCCCGCACCCCATAGGAGCAGTCCAATTCCCAGTTTTGCTCCAGCTGCTTGCGCTGGTTGTTGTTCAGCATGCTGAAGATCAACCGCTGCACCTCCTCTGCCGAGAGAGGCTCATGCTCTGTCGGCTCAAGGTGACCATTGATGCGGAAGTAGGGGGGCAAACCCGCCGAGATATGAATGTCGGAACCGCCCTTTTGGACGATTGCTTCCATGAGGTCTTCGATCATCAGTTGGGGCATAGGGTTGGGTTCTCCAAAGGCGAGTAGAACTGTCTATCAAAAGAGCCGCCGGCCAAAGCCATGTGAGAAAGGCAACTGTATAGGACTGTTATAGTCGGCACCCCAACATCGTCAAGTGCCAAGCCGACTTCCTAAAACTTCGGGGTCAGGCAATAGGGGCAGTCCATCCAGTCCACATGCAAGGCCGCGCCACAGTTGCGGCAGGTGCTGAGAGCCTTGGCACGGGCCTTCAGCTCGCTTTCCAGACCCTTGTCGGTGAGGGTCACCCGATCCACCTCCTCCAGCGTGGTGAGGCCCTGCTTCACCAGCATCAAACTGTAGGCCAGCAGGGTTTTCATGCCACTTTCCACCGCCGCTTCTTTGATCACCTCCGTGGGGGCCTCTTTGTTGATCAAGTCCGCAAGGCGGTCGTTCATGCGCATGAACTCGTACACCCCTACCCGACCTTTGTAGCCCACGCCCCCACACTTCTCGCAGATGGGCTTGCCGGTGGCCTTGCGCTGCTCCACTTCTTTGGGGGAGAGCTTGTTGGCTTTGTAGAAGGTGAGCTGCTCGCCGTCGCCACTGAGGGTAAGGCCATAGCGGGCCAGCTCCTCCGGCGTGGGGTGGTAGGGGATCCGACATTCGGTACACACCCGGCGCATCAAGCGCTGGGCCAACACCCCCAGCAACGAGCTGGAGATCATAAATGGCTCGATCCCCATCTCCGTCAGACGGGCAATGGCGCCAGGGGCATCGTTGGTGTGCAGCGTGGTCAACACCAAGTGGCCCGTGAGGGAGGCTTCGATGGCGGTTTTGGCCGTCTCGTGGTCGCGGGTTTCCCCCACCAGGATGACATCCGGGTCTTGCCGCAAGAAGGCGCGCAGGATCATGGCAAAGTCCATGCCCTTTTCTCGGATCACCTGCACCTGAGTGATCCCCGGCAGCGAGTATTCAATGGGATCCTCGGCAGTGCTGATGTTGATGCCCGGATCGTTCACCTCCGCCAGAGCCGAGTAGAGGGTGGTGGTTTTCCCGGATCCCGTTGGCCCGGTCACCAAGATTAGGCCAAAGGGTCGCCTGACAATCTCCTTGAAGCTTTCCAAGGTCTCTGGGTCGGTGATCAGCTTGTCCAGCCCCAGTTGGGTGGCGGAGTTGTCCAGAACCCGCAGCACGATCTTCTCCCCATAGCGGGAGGGCAGGGTGCTGACCCGAAAGTCCACCTTGCGCCCCTTGAAGACCCGCCGAATCCGCCCATCCTGGGGCATGCGCCGCTCGGCAATGTTCAAATTGGACATGATTTTGAAGCGAGCGGTGAGGGCAGGGACGATCTTCTTGGGAAAGTTTTCAAAAGCCTGCCGCAACACCCCATCTTTGCGGAAGCGGATGCGCAGGTATTCTTCTTGTGGCTCGATGTGGATGTCGGACGCCCCATCCTGCAGGGCCTTGACCAGGATCTGGTTGGACAGTTTAATAATCGGGGCATCATCTGCCGATTTGACCTGCTGCTCCAGGGATCCCTCGCCGGCCTCATCGGCAGTCACATCCTCGATGCTGTCCAGATCGATTTCGGCGGTATTGACCACCACCTCTTCTTCCTGTTGGGCAGCAGCCGCGTCGTTGATCCCCTTGATGGCCAGCAGCTCCGCCTGCGCATCCATGTAGCGGTTGATCAGGGTCTCGAAATCCCGATGGGTGAAGACCCGCCGCTGCAGCTTCAGCCCCTGGATGCGGAAGCGCCGTTGAATGTCGTCCAGTGCCTGCAGGTTGTCTGGCTTGACCATCGCCACCGTCACCTGATTGTCTCGACGGCGAATGGGCAAGAACTTGTAGCGGTTGCAGATGTCGAGGGGCAAGATCGAGTCGATCAGCCCAATCATCTCGGAGATCTCCACCGGCTCCAGGTCGACATCCAGGGAGGGGATCCCGTAGATGATTTTCAGTTCAAAGAGCTGCTGCCGTTTGTAAGCCCGCTCCAGGTCAGGGGTGATCTCTTTGCCCACGATATCCTTGACCACCAGAGCCAGGGCCTTGCTGTTGCCCTCTCGATCCGCTTTGAGGGCGTTTTGGATGTCCTGGATCTGCTTATCGTCGGCAAAGCCCAGCTCCTTTAACTTGCGGCCAAAGGGGGTAATGCTGACGTTGGCGATGGCCAGAGCTTTGCTGGCAGCGCCGGCGCGGCGCGAGGTAAAGGGAGGGGAAGGAAGATCGCTCATGCTGGCGGGTCACCCACAATGCCTCTATTTCACTGCACTTGGCTGCTAAGGGTCAACGGTAAAGATACATAAGTCTGGACTGCCCAGAGGCCGACAATCCTGGGCTTACTATGCCCCAACTCGGCTCAAATCTCGCATTCCTATCCACCTCACCCCCTAAGTCTCGCAGACCAGCGCTTGCGACCGCTGGGTCAAGTAAAGATTTTCGCCGTAATCGACAGGGCAGTCGATGAGGGTGGGCACCGGCTGCTCGAGGGCCTGCTTCAGGATGGGGATCAGGTCGGCAGCCTTTTCGACGCGGTAGCCCTTGAGGCCCATGCTCTCCGCCAGCTTGACGAAGTCTGGATTGCCGAACTTGACGAAAGCAGCCTCGTTGTATTGATTGTGTTGCTTCCACTCGATCAGCCCATAGCCGCCATCGTTGAAGATGAGGGTGACAAAGGGGGTGCCCACCCTGAGGGCAGTTTCCAGCTCTTGGCAGTTCATCATGAACCCTCCATCTCCGGTTACGGCCACGATGCGCCGGTCGGGATGCACCAATTTGGCGGCCAAGGCCCCCGGAATGGCGATGCCCATGGCGGCAAAGCCGTTGGAGATGAGACAGGTGTTGGGTTTGTCACAGTGGTAGAGGCGGGCCATCCACATTTTGTGGGCGCCGACATCGGAGATGACGATGTCTTCGGGTTCCAGGACTTGGCGCAGGTCGTAGATCAGCTTTTGGGGCTTGATCGGGTAGCTCTGATCCTGGGCATAGCAGGTGTACTCGCGGACGATGTTCTGCCGCAGGCTGATGCCATAGGGATCCGGCTTGCCCGTGCGATCGCAGCGGCGCAGGATCTCCATCAGGGAGTCGGAAATGTCTCCCACCACCTCCACTTGCGGAATGTAGCTGCTGTCGATTTCTGCGGGCAGGGCAGCGATGTGAACGATGGGGATGGTGCCGTCGGGGTTCCATTTCTTGGGAGAGTACTCGATGAGGTCGTAGCCGACGGCGATCAGCAGATCGGTGCGGTCGAAGCCACAACTGATCAGATCCCGCTGTTGCAGGCCAACGGCCCACAGGGACAGGGGATGGGTGTAGGGGATCACCCCTTTGCCCATGAAGGTATTGGCGACGGGAATATTCAGGCGGGTGGCAAATTCGGTGAGGGCGTTGCTGGCTTGGGCGCGAATGGCCCCATTGCCGGCCAAAATCAAGGGGTTGCGGGCGCGGGAGATCAGGGACGCCGCTTCGTTCAGGCTTTGATAGGAGGCGTAGGTTTTGTCCAGGCGATCTCTCCTCAAGGGAGTGCCGCTGGCTTCCATGGCGGCGATGTTTTCCGGCAAGTCGATGTGGACGGCCCCGGGCTTCTCGGTTTGGGCCAATTTGAAAGCCTTGCGCACGATCTCCGGGGTGATGCTGGGGCGCACGATCTGGGCATTCCACTTGGTGACGGGGGCAAACATGGCCACCAAATCCAGGTATTGATGGGATTCGATGTGCATGCGGTCGGTGCCGACTTGGCCGGTGATGGCCACTAGGGGTGCTCCGTCCAGGTTGGCATCGGCAACTCCGGTCATCAGGTTGGTGGCGCCCGGCCCCAAGGTGGAGAGACACACCCCCGCTCTGCCCGTCAGCCGGCCATAGACATCGGCCATGAAGGCGGCCCCCTGTTCGTGGCGGGTGGTGATAAAGCGAATTGAGGAGCGGCGCAGGGCTTGCAGGACTTCCAGGTTTTCTTCGCCAGGAACGCCGAAGATGTACTGCACCCCCTCATTTTCCAGGCAGCGAACCAGCAGTTCGGCGGTATTCATGGTGGCAAGGGTATGGAGAACGGTGGATCTGGATCCCACCATAGACGGCGGACGGGGCAAGGGATAACTTGTTTTCTGGGCTTGGGGACGGGGGCAGGCTGGGCTGGGAACCAAGCTAAGCTCAAAGGGGCGGCCCAGGCCCAATTGCCCCTCCAAGCTTCCTCTTCTGGAGATGCCCATGCGGCTCTACGTCGAACCTTTCACCGTTCACAAGCGCTACGCCTTGACCATCAGCCGAGGTACCCACAGCGATACAACCTTGGCTTGGGTGCGAATTGAGGAGGAGGGAGTTGAAGGGTGGGGGGAGGCTTGCCCTTTTTCGGTGAGCGACGACTACCACCAGTCTCTGGACGACATCCTGATGGGCTTGGACGTGGCCAAAGGGATCCTGCGCCGCCATTCCCCCTGGGAGCGACAGCCAATCGAGGCAGAACTGCTGCGGGCCGGGATCCCTTCGGCAGCGCGGGCAGCGGTGGATATGGCCCTGCACGATTGGATGGGCAAACGGCTGGGGAGGCCCCTGTGGCAGTTGTGGGGGCTGGATCGCTCCCGCATTCCGCCCACGACGATGACGATCGGCATCTCCACCCCGCAGGCGGCCCGCCAGCGCGCCTTGGCCTGGATGGAACAGACCCAAGCGCGGGCCTTTAAGATCAAGCTGGGCAGCGGCTCAGGACTGATGGCGGATCAGAACATGCTGATTGCTGTACAAGAGGTGATCCCGCTGGGATCCCTGATTACAGTGGATGCCAACGGCGCTTGGACGGTGGAGCAAACCCTGAGCATGAGCAACTGGCTGGCGGGGCAAGGGGTGAGCTACCTGGAGCAGCCTTTGGAGAGGGGGCAGGAAGCGAAGCTGATCACCCTCTGGCACGAGTCGAAGCTGCCCATTTTTGTGGATGAGAGCTGTATGGACAGCCGCGATATCCCCCCTCTGGTGGATCGCGTCCACGGGATCAACATTAAGCTGATGAAGTGCGGAGGCCTCAGCGAAGCCTGGCGCATGATCCACACCGCCAAAGCCCACGGCCTGCAGGTGATGTTGGGCTGCTACAGCAACACAGCCCTGGGGAATACGGCGGCGGCCCACTTGGCTCCCCTGGTGGATTACCTGGACTTGGATAGCCACCTCAACCTCATCGACGATCCCTTTGCCGGGGCCATCCTGCAGGACGGCTGCCTGCTCCCCACCGACCGACCGGGTTTGGGGGTAGAGCTGCGGGAGGAATAATGGGAAGGCCGGAATCCCTGTCCAGCGAAAGTCGCGTGGCCATCCTGCTCCACGGGGGGTTGCTGGGGGAGCATGGGAAAACGGGGCTGGGGCTGCTGCGCTACGGCTCTTTCCCGGTGGTGGCGGTGATCGACCGGGAGCAGGCGGGGGGATCCCTGGCCCATCTGACCGGAATTGCCAAAGACATTCCCATCGTGGCCTCGGTGGAGGAGGCGCTGGCCCACCGGCCTGAAGTTCTGGTGATTGGGATCGCCCCTTCAGGGGGGCAGTTGCCGCCAGCCTGGCGGGAGGAGTTGGGCCTGGCCCTGCGAGCTGGCCTATCTCTGGTGAATGGGCTGCACACGCCTTTGGCCGAGGATCCCCAGTTTCGGCAGTGGTTGCAGCCGGGGGCCTGGATCTGGGATATTCGCCGCGAGCCCCCCAACTTATCGGTGGGGAAAGCCCTGGCCCGCACCTTGCCCTGTAAACGGGTGTTGACGGTGGGCACCGACATGAGCGTGGGCAAAATGTCCACCAGCCTAGAGCTGCACCGGGCCAGCCTGAGGCGGGGCCTGCGCTCCCGCTTTTTGGCCACCGGGCAAACCGGGATTCTGATCGGCGGCGAGGGGATCCCTTTGGATGCGGTGCGGGTGGACTATGCCAGTGGGGCGGTGGAGCAACTGATCATGCGCTATGGCTCTGACCACGACATTCTGCATCTGGAAGGTCAGGGATCCCTGCTCAACCCCGCCTCTACGGCCACCTTGCCTCTGTTGCGTGGATCCCAGCCCACCCACCTTATCCTGGTACACCGCGCCGGCCAGACCCACATCAAGGGGATGGACTACGTGCCCATCCCGCCCTTACCCAAGGTGATTGAGCTGTATGAACAGGTGGCGGCAGCTGCCGGGGCTTTTGCCCCCGCGCCCGTGGTGGGGATTGCCCTCAATACCTTCGGCTGGGAGGAAGAAGCAGCCCTAGAGCAGATCCGCCGGGTGGAAGCCGAGACCGGACGGCCCTGTACGGATGTGGTGCGCTTTGGGGCAGATCCCTTGTTGGAGGCAATTTTGGCGGCAGGATAACTCAGTTTGCAGACAGCGGATCCACTCCCATTGTCCATCTGGGAAAAACTCATCATCTTCAACAGGTGAGCGATTCAGATGGTTCCCGGTGCCGTTGTCTTCTCTGAGATGCGATCTCCTCAGCCAGGTATTCTCGATCCAAGTCGCTCCCATTGGCCGGGGGCCAGGAACTGGGCTTGCTCCGTGTTCAGAGAAGAGCATGACTCTAGTCAATAATAATAATAAGCTCAACTATACTGAAAATAATGTATAATATGTTCAGTACGGATTACTACCAGTTGATCTTTCTGTTTACTTTCGAGTCTGCCAACATGGTAGCCAAAGCAAAGCAGAAAATTGGTAGTAAGACGACACGGAAACTGCGCTTTGGGTATTCTACTCAAAGCTTTGCGGGATACCGCCATTCTGTTTGGAAACAAACAGAATGCTATCGCTGCATAGTTGAACAGTGATGTTCAGCAGTGTTCAGCGTAAATGTATCAGGCCTTCAATCTTCGGAAAGTAAGCCGATGGGTACACCTGCACAGCCAAGATGGGATCCTAGATTCACAGTCTTCCCCAGAACTCCAGATGACAACTCCCCCCGAAAAGCCTGATCCCAAAATGAAATCGGGATCCCTGCGATCCGGGCTGAACATTGCCCTGTTCCTATTCTTGGTGGTGCTGGTTTCCTACTTGGGTCTTAACTTCGTGCTGGCCTTGGTGGACAAGCTCAGGTGACCACTCCGTAAACCGATCCCCCGGCGTCACCCCGTTGCTGCTGGCCCGGATTTGCCAATGGCCCTTTGTCGCCAAGGGCAGGAAAGATACACTGGATTTACAGGACTTAACACCTTCTCTCAGTTGCCCCCTTGCCACCATGAGCCCCCTCTTTTGGTTGAGGCTGCCCTCTTTCTCCTGGCCTTCGCCGGGATCCCTTAAGCTTTATTCCAGATCCTACTCTGGATCTCAACCAGGGCCGACCCTAGCCCGCCGGGATCCTTCCTGGAAGCGTTGGCTGCGCTATCTTTATCTGCGCCTGTTGCGGCTGCAATCGTCGCCAAAAGAAATTGCCCGTGGCTTGGCGGTAGGGGTTTTTGCCGGCTGTTTCCCCATCTTCGGCTTTCAAACGTTGGCCGCTCTGGTGTTGGCTGTTCCGTTTCGGGGCAACAAGCTGGCGGCGGCGGCAGGGACCTGGGTGAGTAACCCCTTCACCTATGTGCCCATCTATGCATTCAACTACCAGGTGGGAGAATGGCTACTGGGATCCCGAACTGTCCTTCCCACCACAGAGCTGGTGGCGGCCACCTGGCAAAACTGGATGCAGTGGGGCTTGGAGATGTCGGGCACGCTGTTTGTCGGCTGTGCGTTTGTCGGTTTTTGGGGATCCCTCGTCAGCTATTTTCTGGGGCTGTGGTTGGTGCAGCGGATTCGTCGGCGGCAGAAAATGGCCGGCAGGGGTCTGTGAATGGGCGCAAGGCGATTCAGAATCCCAACCTGAGAACCCAATCCTGGACAGTCTGCAGGTGCAGAGATCCATCCGTTTTCACAGAGCTTTTCACAGATAAGGTCTCATGATGGAAGACATGCGAGCGTTGTTGACAGACCTCAGCCGTCGCTCCCAGCGATGGGGGGAGCAGTTGGGATCCGCTTTGCAGACGGGTATGAACCAGCTCACGCAAGCCCCTCAGCCCATTGTGTTGCTCTCTTCGCGGGAACTGGAGAAAATGCGGCGGGCTTGTCGCCTGGCGGCAGATCTGCTCAAGCACTTGGAGCCGATGGTGCGGCCAGGGGTCACCACTCAAGAGCTCAACGACGAGGCCGAGCGATGGACGCGGGCGCATGGGGCCAGAAGCGCCCCTTTGGGCTACCATGGCTTTCCCAAGTCCATCTGCACCAGCGTCAACCACGTGGTTTGCCACGGCATTCCCAGCCCCAAGCAGATCCTGCGAGAAGGCGACATCATCAACATCGATGTCACCCCGGTTTTGGATGGCTACCACGGCGATACGTCCAAAACCTTCTTTGTCGGACAGCCTTCTGAGCGGGCGCGGCGCTTGGTGGAGGTGACCGAAGAATGTCTGCGGCGGGGCATTGCTGCCGTCAAGCCGGGGGGGAGAGTCGGCGACATTGGCGCTGCCATCCAAGAATATGCCGAGGCCCAGGGCTACAGCGTGGTGCGCGATTTTGTCGGGCATGGGGTGGGACGGCAATTCCACACGGCCCCCCAGATCCCCCACTACGGCGAACGGGGAAAAGGGGAGAAACTCCGCCCCGGCATGGTGTTCACCATCGAGCCGATGATCAACGAGGGCACCTGGGAGGTGAAGGTGCTCTCCGACGGGTGGACGGCGGTCACTTTGGATGGCAAGCTCTCGGCGCAATTTGAACATACGGTCGCCGTTACCGAAACCGGTGTAGAGATCTTGACCCTGCCTTCCCAAAGCCCCTGAGCCGATCATGAACAGCGCCCCCGCTCTCCGCCTGCGCCTCTCCTCCGAGAACCTTCTGCTGCTGCTGGCGGCGGCAGTGGGGTTGGCCACGGGGCTGTTGGTGGTTGGATTTCGCTACTTGATTGGCTGGTGGCGCTATCTGCTGCAGGACACCCTCGTCGATGGCCTCGGCAGGGCTGCAGAACACTATGGCCTGTGGCTGCTGGGATCCTGGACACTGGCTCTGGCGCCGGTGCTGGGGGGCCTGCTGATCGGCGCTTTGGGGGCAGTTGTGCCCTTTCCCAACTTGAGCCTCTCCGGCTTGGTGAGTCCTGCTCGTCCTTTGGCACTTCAGCCCTGGTGGATCCCGCTCAAGCTCTTGGCGGCTGCCATCTCGTTGGGCGCGGGAGCTTCCCTTGGCCCTGAGGCCCCCAGTGTGGAAAGTGGCGCTTTGCTGGGATCCCTGCTGGGGCAAAACCTACGCCTCTCGCGGGAGCGGGTGCAACTGTTGATGGCTGCCGGAGCAGCGGCTGGCCTGGCGGCAGGGTTTAACGCGCCCATTGCCGGGGTGTTTTTGGCGCTGGAGCTGGCTTTGGCCCGCACCTTCACCACTTCTGCTGTCAGTGTGGTGGTGTTGGCGGCGGTGGTCTCCGCCTTGATCGCCCAGGTGGGGTTGGGGGCACAACCCGCTTTTCTTTTGCCCACCATCACCCAGCCGGCTTTTGTCTTGCCGGACTACGAGATCCACAGCTTGCTGGAGGTACCTCTGTATCTCGGCTTGGGCTTTTTGGCCAGCCTGGTTTCTATGGCCTTCAGCTACACCCTGGAGTGGGGCAAGCACCTGTTCAACAGTGGCCCCCTGGCGGCCTGGCCAGCTTGGAGCAAGCCCATTTTGGGGGGCGGGATCCTGGGCTGCGCAGGTTTGGGGATCCCGTTGGCGCTGGGAGTGGGCTATGAAACCATTGAGTCGATTCTGCAGGCCGTTCCCTTTTCTCTTGGCCATCTGGGCTTGCTCCTATTGGGCAAGCTGTTGCTGAGCGCTTTGAGCCTGGGCAGCGGCTTTGTGGGGGGAACCTTTGCCCCGGCTTTGTTCATGGGGGCAGTGCTGGGGGCAGGCTACGGTCAGGTGCTATCTCAAGCTTTGCCCTTGATTGCCTTGTCTCCCCCTGCTGCCTACGCCATGGTGGGCATGGCGGCGGTGTTGGCGGCCAGCGTGCGGGCTCCGCTAACGGCCATCTTGCTGCTGTTTGAGATGACGCGGGACTATCACATTGCGCTGCCGGTGATGGCGGCAGTGGGTTTGAGCATCTGGCTGACGGAGCAGTTGCATTCGCCGGCCATCTACCCTTCCGCCCGTCGCTATCGCCACGCAACGCTTGACGGAGTCCTTGGGCAGGAGCCTAGAGAGCTGACGGTGCAAGAGGTGATGGTGCCCCCATCTCTTTTGCTTCGGCAAGACACACCGCTGCGAGAAGCTCTGGAGAGTTTGCTGCAGCAAAAGTGCCATAGCGCGTTGGTGGTGGACGGACAGGAGCGGCTGCGGGGCATTCTCACCCTGGAAGATCTGGAGCGGGCCTTGGCCCATAAGGAGGCGGCGGAGTTGGCGGAGCTAACCGTACAGGAGGTCAGCCAATCTCCGGTTCTCACCACCTTCCCCGATGAGGCGGTAGCGGTGGCAGCTGAGCCGATGTACGAATACGATTTGCGCCAATTGCCAGTGGTCTCGCGGGAAGACCCGGAGCAGATCGTCGGCCTGTTGGATCGAGAGCGGGTGCTACTCTCCCAAGAGATTCAATCGGTGCGGCAAGCCCTGGAGTTGGAAGTTCCCCCAGCAGAGAGAGACGCCGGCAGGAACGGACAAGAGGGGATCCCAGATGCTTCTGTTGCGCCTGCAGAGTAGAGCTCCGTCCTGTTGATGGGGATCAGCGCTGCCGCCCAGAAGGGCAGGTGGGACGCAGCGGGCAGCGGCCACATTCGGGCATGCGGGCCTTGCAGATGCGCTTGCCCAACCGGATGAAGTTGACATGCAGGGAATAGGCTTTGCCCCTGGGGATCTGAGGGGAAAGCTGAGCAAAAGTGTCGTCGGGATGTTTGGCCCGCACCAAGCCCAGACGGTTGGCCACTCGATGCACATGGGTATCCACCGGGCAGAGATCCCGACCCAGCCCGAACAACAACACACAGGTGGCGGTCTTCAGCCCTACCCCTTTCAGGGAGAGCAAAAAATCGAGGGCGCCAGCATCGTCTAGCTCTCTTAGAAAGTCCAGACTCAGGGATCCCTGTCGTTCTTGAATGGCAGCCAGGATCTCCTGAATTCGGACTGCCTTGAGGTGGGCTAAGCCGCCGGAGCGGATCACCTGGGCCAGATCTGCCGGGTCGGCAGCCAAGACCGCTTCCCAAGAGGGAAAGGCGGCTTTGAGGGCGCGGAAGGCACGGCTGCTGTTGGTGTCAGTGGTGTTCTGGGAAAGGATCGTGCCCACCAACTCGTCCAGGAGATCGGGGTGAGGGGAAAGGCCATTGGGAGCCTGCTGAGGGATCCCAAAGCACTGTTCTAGCCGCATCAACAGCGATTCCATCCTGTCGGCGGGCGGGAGTTCCGCCAGCAGGGCAGGGGGCTCCGCTGCTTGAGCGGGCGCAGGCGGGCAGTGGGAAAGACCATCCACTCTCTGCTGGACCACAGCTTAACGGGCAGAACTTTGGCGGATTTCCTGCAACAGACGGGCGATGGCCTTGCTGGCATTGGGGGGAGCTGTGGCTTGCAAGTGGGCGGCCATTTGGGCAACCACCTGCGGCTGAGCCAACCAGGTCAACACCGTTTGCCGCAGCAAGTCCAGATTCTCTTCGGATTCTCGCATGACCACCCCCCCACCGCGCCCCACGAAGGCCAGAGCATTCTGATACTGATGATCTTCTGCAGCAAAGGGATAGGGGATCAAAATGGCCGGGGTGGCGGTGACCAGCAACTCCGCCAGGCTCATGGCCCCGGCCCGGCTAATGGCAAAGTTGGCCCGCTGCAGCAGGGCAGCTACATCTCGACGGAAAGGAAAGGGCCGGTAGCGGGGATGGGTGGGTTGAAGCTCGCTGTCGCCGGTCAAATGCACGATCCAGGCCCCTGTTTCCAGCCAAGCTTCGGCACAGGCGGCCACCATGCGGTTGAGGCCCCGCGCCCCTTGGCTGCCCCCCATGACCACAATGAGGGGATCCCCGTCGGGAATGGGGAGGTCGGCAGGGAAAGGCTGGGGCGTGTAGAACTCGGCCCGCACTGGCGTGCCCACCACTTGGGCGGCCACCCCTGGCAAATGCTCTGCCGTCTCCGCCATGCCCAGCGCCACCACCTGACAAAATCTCCCCAGCCAACGGGTCACTTTGCCCGGGATCCGATTGGACTCGTGCAGCAACACCGGCACCCCCAGCGAACGGGCGGCCAAAATGGCCGGAGCGGCAATGTACCCGCCGGTGGTCAGAACAACGTCAAACCGTCCCAACTTGAGGAGTTGGCGCACTTGCAGGGTGGCGCGGGCCAGTTGGGCCAAGGCTTGCAGCTTGCGGAGAGGGGATCCCTGCCAGCCGGACATGACAACCCGGTGCAAGGGATAGCGCTCCCGCACCAGCTTCCCTTCCATCCGATCCGGCACCCCCAGCCATTCGATCTGCCAGTCGGGCAACTGCTCGGCAATAGCCAAAGCCGGAAAAATGTGGCCACCAGTGCCACTGGCAGCAACCAGCAGCCGCGGGCGTGAAGCTGGATCCTTGGCGCGTGTGTCCACCCGTGTGCCGATTAGGGATCCCTAAGATCTGATCTAGATCTATCTTCAGGAGTTGTTGGAGCTGACATAGCGCAAGAGGGTGCCCCGTTGCCCCAGAATAAACCCTTGCTCGGGGCCGAAAAACTCAATGCTGTAGAAGTTGGCGGGGATGTTGCTGAGTTTCTTGGCCTGTTCCCAGGTTTTGCCACCATCAGGGCTGTGGATCAGGGTAGCGCCACCCCCCACCACCCACAGGTCGTGGTCGTTCTGGTAGGCGGCATTGAGGTAGCCAAAGCTGAGGGCCCGCCCTGGACGCAGCGGTGACGACCACTGGCCGGAGGTGAAGTCATCGGTGAAGGCAATCTCCGCCCCTTGGTTCAATTTCCAAGCGCTGCCGTGGGGGCCAAAGCCCATGTTTTGAATGCGGCGGGAGCTTTCTCGCGGATAGGGCTTCCAGGCGCGGCTTTCTGGGGTGTACAGAAAGTAGAAGCTGCCCCGCGACGACACCGCCAGATATTCGCCTTCAGGGCCGCGGGCAATGTTTTTGATGGCCCCAATCGGCTCATCCACTTGGGCATGCCAGGTCTGACCGCCATCTTCGGTGCGGTAGATGGCCCCCACATTGGTCACCATTTCGGCGGCGCCAGGGCCCAGAGCCTGGATCAAGAGCGGCTCCCCTGGCAGTTGGTTGTTGAGGCGGATGGAAGTCCAGTCGGATCCCTCGTTCAGGGTGTGGAGGAGGATCTTCGGCTGCCCGGCCACCCAGCCTTCTGCCCCAGCAAAGCTAATGGAGGCCAGGTAGGCTTCCGGCTCCAGACCCGGCAGCTCCCGCACCTGCCAGTGCAGACCCCCATCGCGGGATTCCAGCAGCGTCGCCTTGTCTCCCACCAACCAGCCATGGGAAGGGGTGGTGCCGGTGAAGGCAATGTCCAGCAGAATGTTCTGGGTGGGCACTTCCACCTGCTCCCAGGGCACCACCCGCATGTTGGGCATCCGCGCCGCCATCAGCAGCACCGAGACAGCAACCAGCAGCACCAGCCTCAGGGGTTTGAACATCTTGACCCTCACTCGACGAAATAAAAACTCATCAAAAATAAAAATCCCAGCGCCAGTCCCAAGAAGATCAGCAGGTTCTTTTGAGCAGGGGTCATCACGTTCACCCCCAGGCCGTAGCGCAAGTTCTCTTGAAAACCGGAAGGCTTGCCCTTGGCGCCCACTGCTTGGAACGAGCGCTTACCGGCTCGGCACACCGGACATTTCCAATCGGCTGGCAATTCCTCAAACGGTACGCCCGCCGGGATCCGATTGAGCTGATCCCCCTTGGCCGGTTCGTAAACATAGCCACAAGAACGACATTCGTAGCGCTGCATCCGCAGGGGATCGCTGAGCTGCGCATCGGTTTCATCTTCCGGCAACTCAATGAGCCTCGGTGTCTTGGGAGAACGGGGTTGAACACCGGGATCCGGTTGCGAGCCATTCATGGTCAGGGAGCCATCCGCATCGTCGATCCTATTATGAGAGGAATTGTTACAAAAATCTACTCAGACCCTTTCTTGTTGCTCAGGGGGATCCCGCACCAGCCTGGGATGCCGACCTGAAGAGACTTATCCGGTGGACACAGGGATCCACCAGGGGGATCCTATGTTATGTTTTGGCTATCCTGCCCTCAGTGTTGTGCAAGCGGGTGCCTTTCATGACCACGCCCCCTCGCCGACCAGCCCTCAATCACGTGCTGATCGTCAAGGATCGTCATGGGCCAAAAGCCTACTGGTTGACGGCTGAGCTCTACTCCTTAGGCCGGGATCCACGCAACAGCATTCGCATCGACTCCCAGTACGCCTCTCGCTACCACGCCATTTTGGTCAAAACAGAATCCCCCTCTTCTCCCGATGGGTTCACTTACCAAATCATCGACGGAGACATTCAGGGCACCCCCAGCACCAACGGCCTTTACGTGCGTGGGCAACGGGTGGAATTTCGGGATCTTGAGGACGGGGACGAGATTCAGTTTGGCAACGATGCCACTGCTACCTACTCGGTGCAAAACAAGGATCTGGATGAAATCCTGGCTACTTTTGAAAACACCCAGATCGTTGAGCTCTGAGAGGCTGCTTTCCCTGTTGAGTTTTGGCCTGTGGGGGATCCCCCTGTCCCCACGTGGGTTGAGGGGTTAACCGGCGCTCGGAGAAGGGATCCCGTCGCCGTATTTCTGGGATCGCTTGCTGGTAAACTGTGTCATACGAAAAAACAAAGCTGGGATCCCTGCTGTTTTATTGGGCTTTCTGCTTGCGGGATCCCTTCCTTCTGTTGTCTCTAAGGGAGGATCCATCTTGCGCCCCATCCTCATTGCCGGCAACTGGAAAATGCACAAGACTCAGGCTGAGGCTCGCGAGTTTCTGCGAGAGTTGGGCCTGGCTTTACGGTCATCGCCGTCAGGGTCAGCATCCCAGCGGCAGATCATCCTATGTGTGCCCTTTACAGACCTGGCGGTGGTGGCAGAGCAAAGCCGCGGATCCGACATAGCCGTGGGAGCACAAAACCTACATTGGGAGGATCAGGGAGCTTTTACCGGGGAAATTTCCGGCCCCATGCTGGCGGAATTGGGGGTGCGCTATGTCATCGTCGGCCACAGCGAACGGCGGCAGTACTTCGGCGAGACGGACGAAACCGTCAATCGGCGTCTGGCAGCCGCCCAGCGGCACGGCCTTACCCCCATCCTCTGTGTGGGAGAAAGCCAGCAGCAGCGGGAGCAAGGCTTGACCGAGTCTTGGATTGTGGGGCAGTTGGATCGCGCCTTGCAAGGGATCGATCTGGAGAACTTGGTGATTGCCTATGAGCCCATTTGGGCCATCGGCACCGGCCAGACTTGTGCAGCTCAAGAGGCCAACCGGGTCATCGGCTTGATCCGGCAACACCTGGGCAATGCCCAACTGCCCATTTTGTATGGCGGCTCGGTGAAGGCCGGCAACATCGATGAGCTGATGGCCCAGCCTGAGATCGACGGCGTGTTGGTGGGAGGGGCCAGCCTAGACCCCCAAGAGTTTGCCCGCATCGTCAACTTTCAGGCCCTAGCTCCCGCCTAGGCCGCTAGCGGGATTGTCCCCACAGCAGGGCTACCGGGAAGGATTTCAAGACAACGCCCACCGGCAAGGTTTCGCCGGCAGGGATCCTTTCCTGGGTTAGCCCGTTCACCCAGTCCAGCCGCTTCCAACGCGGCAGATGAATTTCGGTATCTGCCCAAACGGATTCTCCCAGAGGATCTTGGGTTTCGTCGATCAACTTTGTCAGGAAACGCGGCACCGCCGTGAGCAATACCTGCTTACTGTGCTGACGGGCAAAAGCCACAACATGGTCAGCATGGGATCCGCTGATTTGCAGAGGAATGTAGCTGCCCTCGAGAAACAATTGGGGCTGTTCCTGGCGGGCCTTGAGCACATGATGAATCAGAAACAGCTTAATGCGTCCGTCGCTGCGGTGTAGTAGCAAATCCGCAATGAGTTGGAGAGGATCCTGTTTAACCCGCCGCTGAATTTCTTCCAAATAGGCGAGGCGACGGGAAAAATCCACAGGCCGACGATTGTCGGGATCCACCATGCTCAAATCCCACAGCTCCGTGCCTTGGTAAATATCCGGGATCCCAGGGCTGGTCAGTTTGATCAGCGTCTGCGAGAGGGAATTAAAAATGCCAAAGTGGGCAACTTTCCGTTGGAAAGGCAAAAAGGACTCCAAAAAGGGGTTAGGACCTTGAAGGATCCGTTCGATAAAGGCGGTAGTGGCTTCTTCGTACTCGGTATCGGGGCGAAGCCAAGCGGTGTGGACCTTAGCTTCCCGCACTGCTTTGATGGCATAATCTTTGACCCGCTGTACGAACTGGGGCACCTCTTCCGGTTGGAAGGGATAGGAGCCGAGCAAAGTTTGGTAGAGCAAATACTCGTCATTGCGATCCGGCAGTTCTGAGCGCTTGGCTTGTTTGCTGCGGACTTTGTAGCCGAGGTTCAGTTCATGCCAAAGGTTGATGTGCTTTTCCCACTCGGCGGGGATTTCAGAAAGCACATTCAGCCGGGCCCGCACATCTTCGCCACGCTTGGTGTCGTGGGTGGCAGAAGCATTCATGGACAGAGGCCACCGAGCTGCCCGCTCTTGATTAAAGCGGTGAAACTCTTGCACCGAAAGGCCAAAGCGACAGGGATCCCCGCCGACTTCATTGAGAGATAAAAGGCGGTTGTACACATAAAAAGCAGTATCTTCTACCCCTTTGGCCATGAGAGGGCCAGCCAACTGCTGCAAGCGCATGGCAAAATAGATCTGCTCATTTTTCTCCTGGTCTGATAAATTGTCCAGAGACTCCAGGCAGAGAAAGCGCTGAATAAAATTCAGCTCATTCACCAAAACGGGCAGGTTCTCCTTGGCCTTCTCCACAGCTTGACGAACCACCTGTTGACCTTCTGGACTGAGGATCCCTTCGTGGATATAGACGCGGTAGACCGGAAAGCACACCAAAACTTCTACCAAAGCTCGACGTAAACTGTAGAGGGTAAAGTCATTGGCATAGCGATGGTGGCTGGTGATCTGTTTGAGCAAAAAAGCAAGGTTATCCATATCTCCTGACAGGTTGCGCTCGATGATCAAGCGTTTTTTATCTTCGATAACCTGCTCTGGGGAATGCCGTAGATTTGTGAAATTTTGATAGAGAGAGTCAAAAGCCTCTGCATTTTCTTCTTGACAAAAGATGCCGTTGAGCTTAGCTAAAAAATCATAGCCCGTTGTGCCTTGAACCGGCCAGCTTTGGGGCAGACTTTCATTGGCCTCTAGTATTTTCTCTACCACGATGTAAAGATTTGGGCAGCGTTCCCGCAGGCGATGGAGATACTCTTCGGGATTGAACAACCCATCGATATGATCGATGCGCAAACCACTAAAACGCCCCTGTTCTGCAAGCTTAAAGATAAGCTGATGGGTTTTGCGAAACACTTCGCGATCTTCTACCCGCAGCGAGATCAGCTCGTTAATGGTAAAGAAACGACGATAATTGATCTCCTCAGCACCCACCTTCCAGAAGGAAAGGCGGAAATGTTGCCGCGCCAGAAGACTATCCAGCAGGTCAAAGCTTGACGGATCCCCTGGCTTGCCGTTAAAAATGGCAATGTTCTCGTCAAAAAAGCTCTGGATAGGTTGGCTAGACGTGTAGAGTTCCCACAAAGAATGCTTGGCAAAGCTAATTTGATCGGTGCGCTCTAGGAGATCTTCCTTGCTGGGAATGAATTTCAGGCTGAAGAGGATCCCGAGCAACTTGACGTAGTCGGGATGGCTGCGTCCCAATTTTCGCCGCAGCTTGCTCAGGTTGTAGGTAAAAACATCCGCATAGGTGTCAATATTGAGGGGGAACCTCAAGTTGTAGTAGTTAATACTTAGGCCATCGGCATCATAACGAAGCTGGATTTGACCCGACTCCAAACATTTGTCGTAGAAATCTCCCAAGAAAGGGGCTAAGATTCTGCCCTTGATCCCCAGGTAAGAGTGATTCCAATTCACATCAAAGTAGTCAACAAAATCTGAGTTGGGGCCACTCTCCAGAACGTCCATGAGCATCTGGTTTTGGCCATCGTAGGCCATGTGATTGGGCACAATGTCCTGGATCCAGCCTATTCCCTGCTGATTGAGGGCTTCCCACAAGAGCTCAAACTTTTCGCTTCCCCCCAGTTCCTGGTTAATTTGCCTGGGATCCACCACGTCGTAGCCGTGGGTGCTGCCTTTGCGGGCTTGGAAGATGGGAGAGGCATACAAGTCACTGATGCCCAGCAACTTCAGGTAGGGAACAATCTGTCGTGCTGCGTCGAAGTCAAACCCAGCATGAAACTGAATGCGATAGGTGGAAGTCGGGATCCGCATGATGACCTTAGAACAATGACAAAGAAGCCGAGCTTGTCAACGGCATAGGGTCAAGAGAACAGATGTATCTAGGGTAGCGGCTAAGATCAAGGAGTCCTGCAGGGGAGAGGCGAGGTTAGTGAACTTGTCAAGGCCACAGAGGAGCGCTTCACCCCCGGTAAGGGGGCCGGCAAGGATGGCGAGGTGGGCAGGGATCCTGCTCGTGGGTGGGCTGATGGGGAGTTGGCGGAGTGAGGCAACCTGGGCAGAAAGCGAGTTTCGGGTGGGGAGTGAGCTGGTTTTGACCCTGCGCACCCCCGATGCCCCCGCTCGCCTCCGTCTGCTGAAGCAACGGTTGGAAGAGATTTTGCTACAGGCCAGCAGCCCTCAGGTGCAGGTCAGTCTGGATATCCCCAGTCCCAATCCCTCGACGACCGGCAGCGGGGATCCCCCAGCTCAAGCCGCTCGGATTCTTTTGAACCAGCAACTGCTGTTGGAGGTAACTCCAGCCGATGCAGAGGCTCATGCTGCTCCCCAACCGGCAGATCTGGCAAGGATCTGGGCGGATCGCCTGCAAACGGTGTTCAACCAGGAATCCAGTCGGCAGCAACTGTTTTTGGGATTGGGGCTGCCCCCGCACTTGACCTGGCAAGGGCGACTCTATCGCCGCGCTGAGCGTGCTGCCGCCGATACTGGGCGCTTTGTTACCGATGGCACTCGCATTCAAGATCATGGGGTCTATTGGGAGATCCCCTCTGGAGAAAACCCGTTTGATTTTACTGACAAGCCGACCCTGCCGGATTCGCCGCCGGAGCGGCTATTTTTGTTGAATCGCCACCGCCAGTTTGTGCCCTACGAGTTGTAACCGAAGTCCTTTCTCCCTCTGTTGTCTATTGTCTATGTCGTCCATTCAACGAGAACCTCGCATTCTGTTGGGCCTGCGGGCCGACCAATTTCGTCATCCCGTGGATCTGCAAGCCACCCGCTCTCTGCAGCAAGTGCCGGGGCTGGGCCTGCTGATTCAAAATTGGCTTGGCTCAACGGCAGGACAGATATTTTATCTGGACAACATTGCTTCTAGTATCCAAATTAACGAGCATCAGTTGCCGGAAATTCATCAGCTTTTGGTGCAGGCCTGTCGCATCTTGGATCTGGAGGTGCCCCAGCTCTACGTGCGGCAGAACCCCACGCCCAATGCTTACACCTTTGCCATGCAGGGGAAAAAGCCCTTCATTGTCTTGCACAGCTCTCTGCTGGATCTGTTGGAGCCGCCGGAAATTCAGGCCGTGATCGCTCATGAGTTGGGCCACTTGAAGTGCAATCACGGGGTCTACTTGACGATGGCCAACATTCTCATGCTCTCCACCAGCTTGCTCCCCTTCGGGGGGTTGTTTTATCAGGCGTTGCAGGATCAACTGATGCACTGGCTGCGGTGTGCCGAGTTTACCTGTGACCGGGCGGCGCTGTTGGTAGCCCAAGATGCCAAGACGGTGATCTCGGTGTTGATGAAATTGTGTGGGGGATCCCCGCAATTGGCCTCCAAGCTGAACGTGGACGCCTTTTTGGAGCAGGCCCGTACTTACGACGAGCTGGACGGGGATCTGTGGCAGATGGAGCTGAAGCAGATGCAAACGGTGGGGCGCACCCATCCGCTGCCGGTGCTGCGGGCCAGAGAAATCGAGCGTTGGTTCCGCAGCAACACCTATCAGCAGATCCTGGAGCTCCAGGGATTGGGCTCCGCACCGCGGACGTCAACGGCTGCTTCGTAAACTACCCGACTCCGACCGCTAAAGCAGTACAGAGCGGGCTTTTAGTAGCCCTGCAGTTGGCAAGCCAACCACGAGCCCCTGGGGTGGTTTACAGCACCCCCAATCGACCGTTACCAGTGCCTTAAACAACCGTTTCTGGTGTCCGCAGTACAATTATAACCATGGAGGCGGACTTTCCTCTCGACACTGATCCTACCGGTACAGCACGGGGCTCCTGCGATTTCTAGCTGAGTGCTCAAGATGGATCCCTCTCATGTGCCCCTGGGTTTGCCGCTCATCTTGGGGGAGGTGCTTTTCGACTGCTTCCCCACAGAGATTGTGCTGGGCGGAGCAGCTTTGAATGTGGCTTGGAACCTCAAGGGGCTGGGATCCGATCCCCTCTTGCTCAGTCGTGTTGGCCAAGACGAGGCCGCCAGAGAGCTGCTGGGGGCCTTGCGACGGCAGGGGCTGCGCCTGGAGGGTCTGCAGCAGGATTCTGTTCACCCCACCGGCAAGGTTCAAGTAACCCTGGATGAGCAAGGGATCCCCACCTTCGCCATCTTGCCCGACCAAGCCTACGACTACATCCAGTTGGATATCGGGGCTCTGCAAGCTCTCCAGCCCAGCCTGCTCTACCGGGGCAGCTTGGCAGCCCGCCGGGAGGCAGCCCATCGCCACTTTCAAGAGGGGATCCCCGCCTTGGGCTGTCCCGTGTTTCTGGATCTCAACCTGCGGGATCCCTGGTGGCATCCAGACGCCATCCGGGAGATGCTGCGCACCTGCACTTGGCTGAAGCTGAACCAGGCAGAGCTGGAGCAAGTGGCCCAACTGGAAGGGATCCCTCCTGGAGACCTGCTGGAGCAAGGACAGATCCTCCAGGCTCATCTGAACCTGAAAGGTCTATTTCTGACCTTGGGAGCGGCAGGCGCGCTGCTGATCACCCCTACTCAGATCCATCGGGCCGACCCAGTGCCCGCGCCTCAGCTGGTGGATACAGTGGGGGCGGGAGATGCATTTAGCGCCGTGGCCATCCTGGGGCTGTTGCGGGGATGGCCGGAGGCGATTCTGGTGCAACGAGCCGTGCAATTTGCGGCGGCCATCTGCGGGATCCCGGGGGGAGCGCCTGCGGATCCGGAGTTTTACCGGCCCTTCCGGCAGGCGTGGGGGATCTAGGAGATCCAGAGGCCAAGGGTTCAATGAAACTGGCGCAGGTGAAACTGGGCGTAGCGACCCCCTTTGCCCAGCAATTCTCGGTGATTTCCCTGCTCCAGCAATTGCCCCTGCTCCAAGACGAAAATGCGGTGGGCGGTGCGCACTGTCGAGAGGCGGTGGGCAATCACAAAAACGGTGCAGCGTTGCATCAGCCGTTGCAGCGCTTCCTGCACCAACGCTTCTGACTCGTTGTCCAAAGCCGAGGTAGCCTCGTCCAGGATCAAGATCTTGGGGTTGAGGAGCACGGCGCGGGCAATGGCCAGCCGTTGCCGTTGTCCACCGGAGAGGGTGACCCCCCGTTCTCCCACGCGGGTGGCGTAGCCATCGGGCAAGCTCTCGATAAAGGTGTCGATGTTGGCCACCTGGGCCGCCTGGCGTACCGCTTCCAGGTCAAAATGCTCTTGTCCGTAGGCGATGTTGCTGGCAATGGTTCCCGAAAACAGGGTGATCTCCTGCGGCACAATGCCGATCTGCCGGCGCAGGCTCTTGAGGGTGACGGTGCGGATGTCGATGCCGTCGATGCGGATGCAGCCCTGCTGGGGATCGTAAAAGCGGGGAATCAGGCTCACCAGGGTGGATTTGCCGGCGCCGGAGGATCCCACCAGGGCCACAATCTCGCCGGGAGACACCTGAAAGCTGATCTGTTTGAGCACCGGCTGATCCGGTTTGTAGGCAAAGGAAACTTGGTCGAACTCCACCCAACCCTGAATGGGAGGCATGGGGCGGGCCCCGGGCAGCTCCCGGATTTGGGAGCGGGTGTTTAGCAGCTCGAAAATCCGCTCCACCGAAGCCTCACCCTGTTTCAGCTCGCTGTAGTTGTTGGTGATATGAACAATAGGGTCGATCAACATCGCAACACCGGCGATAAAGCCGAGAAACTGGCTGCCGGTCAGGTTGCCCTGGCTAATTTGCCAGCCGCCCACCCAAAACACCCCCAACACGCTCATGGCGTACAGAAAACCCACCACCGGGTCTTGGATGGCTCTCATCTGTTCGGTCTGAAACCGGGCCAGGCGGTTGCTTTCGGCAATGGCACTGAAGCGGCGAATTTCGTAGTCCTCAGCCGCAAAGGCGCGAGTGAGGCTGATGCCGGCAAACACTTCAGTCAAGAGGGCGGCCAAATCCGACATCTTCTCTTGGTTGAGGCGGGAGCGAAACAAAAGGCGATCCCCAAACCAACTGATCAAGGCTCCCATCAGGGGGGCTATCAGCAAGGTGGTCAAGGTGAGAATGCCGTTGAGATAGAACAGGTAGGCCACCACCGCCAAGATGGTGAGCACGCTGGGGATGAAGCGATGGAAAAATCGTTGCACCACCTCTCCCACCCGATCCAGATCCCCCGTAAGGCGATAGACCAGATCGCCGGTGCGGCTGCCGGAAAAATAGTCCACATCCAGTGCCTGCAGGTGGGCATAAATCTGTTGGCGCAATTCCAAAACCATTTGCAAGGAGGCCCTCGCCATCAGGGTGTCTTGGCCATACTGAAAAGCGCCGCGCACCAAGAAAAACACCACCCCAATCAAGGCCAGCATCCGCAATTGCCCCAGATCCCCGGCACCAATGGAGCGGGCCACCCACTCGATCAAGTAGGCGAGGGCGGGCATGGTTAGCACAAAGCCAAGGGTGCAGGTCAGCCCCAGCAACAACATCCACAGGTGGGGCCGGATAAAAGGAATGAGACGGCGATAGCTGCGACCTGGATGCACAAATCACAAACCAGAAGGGCCTCTGACCCAACCAGCTTACAGGATAGCGTTGCGAACTGCTGCCGGGATCCCTGAAACTGGCCGATAGAGTCGAAAGCCGCTGCGGCCATTTTCCTTGACCTGGTAGAGGGCCAAGTCGGCATGGTGCAAAAGGGTGGACACTTCTACGCCGTCTTGGGGGTAGAGGGCGACGCCGATGCTGCAGGTCACGGAAAGGGAATGGCCCTCGCAGGAGAAGGGAGTTTGAAAGGCATCGACAATCCGCTGAGCCAGACGCGCTGCCACTGTGGGGCTGCCAATTCGGGGCAGCAGCAGGGTGAACTCATCCCCTCCCCAGCGGGCGACGATATCTCCAGGGCGAACGCACTTGGTTAGCCGTTCGGCTACCCCCTGCAACAGGGCATCGCCGACACTGTGGCCGAAGGTATCGTTAATGTCTTTGAAGTGATCCAAATCCACAAAGAAGAGGGCCAGTGATTCACTGTAGTATTGCTGCAGGGCCTGCTGCAGCCGCTCTCGAAAGCCTTCGCGGTTCACCAAACCTGTCAGGGCATCATGATGAGCGCGAAACTCCATGTAGGCTAAGCTCTGCTTTTGGGCGGTGATGTCTTCGCAGATGCCTTCATAGCCGAGGAGATTTCCGGCTTTATCTTTAACCAAACGGGCCTTTTCTCGGACCCAGATGATCGAGCCATCCCGCCGCCGCAGCCGGTACTCAAAGCCGCGTACGGATCCCTGCTCCTGCAATAGCCGCACAAATTCCTCCCACTGGCTGGGATCCACATAGAGCTGCCGCTTGCCCGCCTCTTTCGCTTCGCGCATCAATTCTTCGGGGGAGCTGTAGCCGCAGATCTGGGCCAGCATCGGGTTGGCGGAGAGATACCGACCTGCCGCATCGGTGAAAAAAATGCCCTCTACCGCATTCTCGAAAAAATTGCGATAGCGCTCCTCAGCCTGGCGCAGCTCCTCTTCCACTTGCCGACGCTCCGAGATCTCGAGGGCCAGAGACACCAAATCCGCCAGGGATCCGGCGAAGTTTTGCTCTTCTAAGGTCCAGTGGCGAGGGGAGCCAATGTGCTCGTGGCAGAGAACACCCACCATCCGTCCTTCCAGTCGAATGGGGGCATCCAGCATCGAGACCACTCCCATTGCTGTCAGGTAGGAATTGCCGAACTCGGCGGTGCGGGGATCCGCCACCACTCGGTCGGCGGCAATGGTGCGCTCTTGCTCCAGGGCTTGAAAATAACGGGGATAGTCTTTGGCCCAGATCTCCGCCCCTTGAGTATGGGATCCCTTGGGGTTGTCCGGGGTAATTTCAAACTGATTGATGCAGCGAATACTGCAGCGCTCCGACGTGTAGAGCCAGACCCCCACCCGTGCCACCCCCAGGGTATGGGCGGCTGTAGTACAAATCTGTTGCAGAGCAGCTTGTAAGTCTCCTTGGCTGAGGGCTTTGTGCCGGGTGAGCTCCATCAGAGCCCGGTTGTGCTCCAACAGTTGCTTTTGGCTGCGCTGTAGCTGCCACTCCACTTGCTTGCGTGCTGTGATGTCCTGACAGGAGCCGACAATAAGGACTCCGTCCCGCTTACGCGAACGGCTGATTGGCTTGTTCTCCTCAACTACTGGAGAAAGGGTAACGATTAGAACATGGGTCGACTCTGGGTCGGGAGCGGCAGAGGCCGTTAGGCTCAGCTCAAAGCTCACTTGCCGGCCATGGCTGAGGCAGTGTTCGGTGTGCAGTTGAATCTGCGCAGCCAGAGAAGGCGGTAGACAACTCTGGAGCTCTTCTCCCTCGATAGGTCGAGAGGAGAGAAAAAACATCCTGCAAAAAGCCGGGTTACCCACCAAAAACCGACAGCGCGGTTGAGGTGAGCCTCTTTCTGGCTCCGGGGGCAGACACTCAAGGACAAACAACCCATCGCTGACGCTCTCGAACATGGTGCGCAGCACAGCCCGTCCCCGAGCCTGTACCGGGCGCCCACGGTACATGACCTGGGGATTCCACAGATCGGCCCGCGTCAGCGCATCATAAACGCTGCCAGCCTGGTCTGGCCCAGCAGTCCCCCTTTCAACCATAGGCTAGGAACACCCAGTAGACGCTCGGGCAACGGGGAGGGCAAGCCGAAAAAAACAGCTATGAATTCACGCTGTCTCTGCCATTCTACGGTCATCCTATGGAATTGTTGGGGGAGTTTGTGTGTCTCTCGATACAAAAGATCCCCGGGCTGGCACGGGCTTTTGGGTGCTCCGGAGGGGATATTCTTTGAAGCAACTCTTGAGGTTAATTAAAAGAATTATTAAAAAGCCTGTCCTGCCGACGTGAAGGGCTATGCGTCGCCGTTTTCAAGGTTAAACCGCTTCTGGCTCCCGAACTTGTTCTACCCGTACATCGACACGCTTGGGAAGGAACCAGGCTCCTATTAGTTAGAACTGCTCTCATTAGAAAGAACCTCAGCTAGCCCTGGAAAAGGGATCCCTGCCAGACCCAGGATGGCTAATTCCGCGGGCGTGGGATCCCCGATGCATCCAAGGCAAGAGAGGAAGACTGATGGATACAACTCCACCACTCAACCGAGTAACAGCATAGCTCTATTGAGATTAACTTTCAATAGCGTGCCGGCAAAGTAGGGATCCTCTTTGATAAAGACTTGCATTAAGCTTGAGGAGTCTGGTAGAGTGCTTACCCAAGTAGCAATTGCTAAAGATTTGCAGTTAAGTCTTCTCAGGAGAACAAGCTGCGGAGTGGCAAGCATGGCATGGCAACAGGTTCAGGCGGGGGTGTGGTGTAGGCAGTTGGGGCAATTGGCGCCTCAGTGGTGGTTGGGCTGGAGTCTGGAGCAGGGCTTTCGGCTCTACCGCAAAGAAGTTTCCTCTGCTCTGCCTTCTCTCTCTGCTTTGAGGATTCGCTACCAAGAGCGAGATGGCTGGCTGGACGTGTTTCTGGGAGAAGCGGAGCAATGTAACCGACGACGGCGCAGCCTTTTGGATCCGGCAGCGCGGGTAGCCTTGCACTACATGCCGGAAGATTTAGCTCAGATTCAGTCCCTAAAGTGTCCTCACGAGCGCATTCCTCCGCAGCTTTGGCAGCGGCTAACCCAGCAGCCGGGTTGAGGACTGTTGAAGGTTAGAGGGCTATTTATTGTTTTTATTGTTTCAGATGGATCCAGTCCGCTGCGGCAACCGATCCTGCCTCTTCTCGCCTTTCCAGTTCTTCTGGAGAGCGGTAGCCTGTTTTTTTCTTCCTCTAGGCAGGCTTAAGCTGGAGAACGAAGAGTAGCGGCTGCAGCCATGACTGTTTCTAAGCACCAACCCAAGCAGCGCTCCCAGCAGCAGGTCGAGGGGCTGACTTCTCGCCGCCTTTTGAAGGGATCCATCATCGGAGCTGGGCAGGTGGGCATGGCCTGTGCCTACGCGATGGTGATCCAAAATACCCTGGATGAGCTGGTGATCCACGACATCGCCCGCGACAAGTTGGAAGGGGAAGTGATGGATTTGGTGCACGGGATCCCCTTTGTGGAGCCGACACGGATACGGGCAGGGGAGCTGGCGGATTGTGCCGGATCAGACGTGGTGATTTTGACGGCAGGGGCTAAGCAGCGGCCTGGAGAAACCCGTTTGGATTTGGTGCAGCGCAACGTCGAGATCTTCAAAGGCTTGATCCCGGCCTTGATGGCGCATTGCCCTGACACACTCCTTTTGGTGGTGAGCAATCCCGTTGACATCATGACTTACGTTTCCCTGAAGTTGTCGGGGTTGCCGGCAGGGCAGGTAATTGGGTCGGGGACGGTTTTGGACACAGCCCGCTTTCGCTATCTTTTGGCGGAGCGCCTGGGGGTGGATCCGCGTAGCCTGCACGCCTACATCATCGGCGAACATGGAGATAGCGAGGTGGCCGTTTGGAGCAAGGTGAACATCGCCGGCACCCCGATTGGGGAACTCTCGCCGGACTGGGATCCCGCCTATTTGGGGGATATCTTCGAGCAGGTGCGCAACGCTGCCTACGAGATCATCCGTCGCAAAGGGGCCACCAGCTACGCCATCGGGTTAGGGGTGACGCAAATTGTCCAAGCCCTGCTGCGGGATCAACACCGCGTTTTGACGGTGAGCAGCCTCACCCAAGGGGAGTACGATCTGCCAGAGGTCTGTCTCAGCTTGCCCAGAGTGGTCGGGCGGCAGGGGGTGGAACGCACGCTGGCCATGTCCCTCACCGAGAGCGAGCGCAAGCAGCTGCACCGCTCGGCCCAGATCTTGCGGCAAGTCATCGACAGCATCCGGTGGTAGCCTAGATCTCCTGGACTTTTGTCGCTCCCCTCCAAGCTGGGGGATCCCTTGGTCAGTGGGCGAGGGCCGCAGCTGGCGGCAGGAGGTGGTCTATGGAAGCAGAGGTGCAACAGGGGCAGCAATCGCCTGAGGGCCAACTGGAGAAGCGCCCCCCTTCTCCGCCTTGGGCCGGGATCCCCTTACAGAGGGGCCTCGGTCACCGGGTACGGCAGCACGTCAATCCCCTGCAGGCGCAGTATCAGCAGCCCACCCCCCCACCCCACTGGGAGCGGGTATACCGACGGCTGGGGCAGCCCTTTCATCTGGATATCGGCACAGGGAGCGGACGATTTCTGCTGCGCCTCGCTCAGGAGCAGCCCGACTGGAACTTCCTAGGGGTAGAGATTCGGCAGGCGCTGGTGGAGCGGGCCAATGCCTGGCGGGATGAGCTGGGGCTCGATAACGTCCATTTTCTGTTTGCCAACATCAATGTCTCTTTGCGGCATCTGTTTGCGCCGGGGGATCTCAGCCGGGTGACCATCCTATTTCCGGATCCCTGGTTCAAAAAGCGCCATCACAAACGGCGGATCGTCCAGCCCCAACTGGTGGCAGATCTGGCTCTGCTGCTGCGACCGGGCAGCCCCGTCTTCCTGCAATCGGATATCCAAGAGGTGGCCGAAGAAATGGCAGCTCGATTTCTAGAGCATCCGCAGTTTTGGGATCCCCACCAGGGGCCTTTGGACTCCAATCCCCTCGGCATCCCCACGGAGCGGGAGTGGCACTGCCTACAACTGGGCCTGCCCATCTATCGCTATTGGCTGGAGCGACGGTGACAACAGGACAAATCCGTAATGCAGTAATAACAACTCCATTCCGCCAAGACAATACAGAAGATAGGATATAACCCGCTTGAGTTGGATCCGTCGCCGCAATGTCTCACTCTGAAACCACGGCCTCTGCCGACCCCTCCTCTGCTTGGTTTTCTGTTCGCCGTGGGATCCTCAACCTGCTGAGCCTATTGGCCATTGTGATTGTCGGGCTTTCTCTTTCCAGCAGTTGGTTTCAGCCGCCGCCCCAAACGCAGTTGGATTTGTTGCAAACCGATCTCGCCCTGCAGGCTTCCCGCACCCTCGATGATCCCCGCTATCAGGATCTGGCACGGGCACTTTTGGGTCAGGATGTGTTCAAGGTGGCCCAAAATCGCTATCAGCAGACCGCCGATAACTACACCGAACGCCTGAAACGTTTGAAACGGCTGGCCCGTTTAACTCCTGCTGGCGAATCTGAGGCGGCCAGCCCAGAACTGGCCCAATCTCCAGAGGTGGATCCCGCCCTTTTGGCCTCCATGCAAGATTTGCAGACGGAGCTGGATGCACTGTGGCTGCGCCTTGGCTTGCTCTATGCCTACCAAGAAGATCTGGAGGCCGCTCAGCAGCAATGGCAGCAGATCATCGACCTGGAACGTCCCGTGGAGCTGGAATCGAGCCAAAAGGGGGCAGCGCGGGTTTTGCAAGGGCTGTGGGGAACACCGCGGCGCATCTTGCCAGAGGCGGAGGTGCAGATTCGCAATCATCTGGATGGTTGGTTTGAGGCGGTGGCTCTGCAACAGCTTTACCGACTGCAGCAGCGCAGCGATAGCCTAAATGCCCTCAACCAACAGCAGGAAAAATTGGCCTTGGCGGCTCTATTTCGACTGGCGGTGGTGGGCGGGATCCCCGTGCTGGGGGCACTGCTGGGGTTGATGCTCTTGTTGGGCTGGCTGGGCTGGAGCCTTTGGCGCAAACGTCCGCTCCTGGGCCCTGCTTGGGAAGTGCCTTGGCCGGGGATCGGGGCGCAAGCGGTGTTGACCGGCTGGTTTTTGGGGTTTATCGCCCTCAACGCTTTGGTGCCTCGACTTTACATCATCATCCTCGGCCTGGGGGCACGGCAGCTCAGCCCTTGGCAGCAGGCGGTAGCCCTGTTTCTCACCTACAATTCCGGCGCTTTGCTGGGGGCAGGGTTATTGTACCGTCTCTTGCACGCCTACCCCGGCTGGCAGAGGGTGCTGCAGGTGCGGTTGTGGGGTCCTTGGCTGCTGTGGGGCTTGTGTGGCTACTGGGTGGCCTTGCCTTTGGTGGTGCTGGCAGCGGCACTCTCGCAATTGCTGCTACCGCAGGCGGGGGGTGGGAATCCCATTTTGCCCCTGCTGCTGGATAGCCATGGCTGGGGGGCGCGGTTGGTGTTTTTGGCCGTGGTGTCTGTCTGTGCCCCTGTTTTTGAGGAGGTGCTGTTCCGGGGCTTTTGGCTGCCTACTCTAAGCCGCTACCTGCCTATGGGGGCCGCCATTGGGCTTAGCGCCTTCACCTTTGCCCTTGCCCACCTCAACCTCTCTGATCTGCTGCCTTTGACCATGCTGGGGGTGGTGCTGGGGGTGGTGTACAGCCACAGCCGCAACCTGCTGGCTCCCATCCTACTGCACAGCCTCTGGAATACGGGATCCCTGGTCACGCTGCTGGTGCTAGGGGGTGCGCGTTAAGGGGGGCTCTGCCTACTTTTTCCTGCCGAAGAGGCGGCTCAAGAACCCGCCGTTGTCTTCTTTGCGGGGAGGCGGCACCACTTTCTGAGCCTGTGACGTTTGACGGCTGGCCACTCGCGTTGGCGGGACGGAGTCCTTGGGGACGGGAACGGGCTGTTGAGTGGTGACTTGCTGCATCCAACGGCGCACTTCTGCCATCAACTCGGCGTTGGCAGGTTCTAGGCGACTGGCTTGCATAAAGTCTGCTTTGGCCATGCCAGCATTCCCCTGCTTCAGGTGAGCAATGCCCCGGTGCAGGTAGTAGCGGGCCACGTTGGGCTCAGCGCTGATGGCAAAGTTCAGATACTGCACCGCATCCCGGTATTGCTTGCGCTCGATCATGTCCAAGGCTTGGATAAAGCGGGTTTCCGCAGGGCTGAGCTTGGGAGCCGGAGGTGGGGTGGGAACGGGCTGAACAGGGGGACGGCTGGGCGGAGCAACAGGAGAGCTGGTGGGGGGTGGCACCGGGATCCCTCCCAAGGTGGTGCGGCTGGGGGAAGGGGTTGGGATCCCGGTCGCGGTAGTGGTTCTAGAGGCAGGGGCTAGGCTCCCCTGGTAGCCGGCCTTGAGCAACAAATAGGCCAGGTTCAGCTCGCTCAATTGCTCGGTTTTCTCGAGCAGGGTTTCCATGGAGCTGTATTGTTCTTTGGCCAGCTTCTCCACCCGCCTGACATACTCTTCTTGCCAATCGGGGCGCTCGGCCAAGCCTTTGACAGCTTCCCCAGAGGGCCAAAGGTCGGGGGGCGGTGTCTCCAAAAGGCGTTTAATCCGCATTTTGAGCACCGTTTCATATTCCCCTCGCTCCCGCTCTTTGGTCAGCACTTCGTTGGCCGGGTTGACCAGCTTGGCAAAGAGGATGTTGGCGCGCTCTGCACCTTCGGGATCCCCCACAAACCGATCCGGGTGGAGGGCCTTGGCCGCCTGCAGGTAGCCGCGCCGGATCCCCTTGGAGTCGGTGGTGAGAGGGACGCCCAAGATGGCGAAATGGTCGGTCTCGTAGCGGGCTAGCCCTCGGTTGAGGCGGGGGACATCAGAGTTGGATCCCATAGTTGCCACTTCTCCAAGATTTGCTGCAAGGTTCCGTTTTCGGTCAGGATCACGATCGCCGCATCCACAGCTTCCTTGAGGGAAGGATGCTGAGAGGATACCACTCCCACCAGAGGCATGGGGAACAAGGGCGGCCCCACCAGGCGCAGTCGGGATCCGGCTTGGCGCAGGTTCAGGGCGGCAACGGGCTGATCGACCAGCACAGCATCCAACTGGCCAGCCTGTAGCTGAGCAAACAAGCGCTCAGGGTTACTGGTGGCAAAGAGACGAATGGCGTTGCCTCTCCTCTCGTTGTACGCCTCCAGCAGGGCTGCCCCCGTACTGTTAACTACAATGCCCACTTTGCGGCCAAATAATTGCGACAGTGCTTCAATGGCCGGTTCCTCTGGCCCAGAGGTGGGGAAGGGATCCCGTACCACCAAGCGCTGCGGGCTGAGATAGTAGGGCCGGGTGGCCAGAAACTGCTCCGGATCCAAGCCCAAAGCTTCCCGCGCTCCCCAGATCAAGTCCACCTCATCCGCTTGCAAGGCCGCCAACTGCTCGCTCCAGGCCACGTAGATGGGATCCACCTGCACCTGAAGGGTTTGGGCAAGCGCCTCCAGGATATCCCACTCGAAGCCGGCGTAGGTTTGTCGCTCCAAGTCGGTATAGAGATAGGCCGGCCCCAGACTGGGATCCAAGCCAACCCGAATGCGCCCCCGGGCCTGGATCTCGGCCCAACGGGAATCGAGGGGCTGTGCCCGCTCGGTGGGGGCAACCTTCCCTTGTTCCGGCTGAGGGTAGCCGGGGCCAGCAGTGGCGACCCCAAGGGCCATTGCTCCCAAGATGAGGGCCAGGCCGAACTGTGCCGCCCGGCAGCCATGTCGCTGTTTTCTGTGGAGCTTGCTAACCAATCTTCTACCTACCCTGCCCGACACGGATGTTTTGTAGTCTTCTTGATTATTCTTCAATTATTCTTCAACTACTTCTGTCTCGAATTCAACTCGTTCAACCGGCAAGCTTTCCCGGTTTTTCTAGGTTGGGTGGGGATCCCGCCGCATGGGAAAGGAGACCGGCAAAGGCCGCACCTGGGCCAGTTCTTCTTGCAGAGCAGCGTGTAACCAGCCATTGCTGGCCAACAGTCGGCCACTGTAAACATCCACCGGGCTGCCATCATAAGCGGTCACCTTGCCGCCTGCCTCCCGCACCAGAACGATCCCTGCGGCAATGTCCCAAGGGGAGAGGCCCCGCTCCCAGTAGCCATCCAACTGGCCGGTGGCCACATAGGCCAAATCCAGAGCTGCAGATCCGCCGCGCCGTACTCCTTGGGTGAGATGGGTAAAGTGGCAAAACTCGGCGTAGTTGTTGTCGGGGGTTTCGCGACGATCATAGGCAAAGCCGGTCACCAGCAAGCTCCGAGACAATTCAGCCGTTGTGGAGACTCGAATGGGTTGGCGGTTGCGGGTAGCCCCCATCCCTTGGACGGCGCGAAACAGATCCCCGCGAAAAACATCACAAACAACCCCCAAAACTGGCTCCCGCCCCTGCAGCAAACCAATGGAGACGGCAGCGAAAGGGTAACCGTGGGCAAAGTTGGTGGTGCCATCCAGGGGATCGATCATCCAAGCGTAGGCGCCCTCCGGAGATCCCTGCTGGCCAGATTCTTCCGTCAAGATTACGTCTTCGGGGAAGTGCCGCCTCAAGATTTTTAAGATGAGATCCTCAGAAGCGCGATCCGCCGCCGTCACCAAGTCGCCCGGACGTTTCTCCTCGATGGCGAGGGTGCCTCCCACATAACTGCGCAGCAAAGCCCCTGCCTCCAGGGCAGCTTCTGTGGCCACATCCAACCGACGCAGCAGGGCCTCCGTCACACCCTCACCTCAAGGTTAAAAACCTGCTACTCAGAATAGCCCGCCTGAGGCTGTGGCTCCCAAGGGATTCCTGAAAACCAAAATGGGCCCAACCTGAGCCCAAGCCCAGTTTCCGGGGAAAGGGGGTATCTCCAAGGCTGCCTATGGTGTATAGTACAGTACACTGGGGCTTGTGGGTTTTCCGGCAGCCCGCCAAGACCAGAGTTCCTTTGAAAGCAGTAGGGTTTTGGGGAACTATAGATAAGACTTTGAATTTGGAAAGCCAAGCTGCTGTAAATGGCGTTGAGCGTTGAGGGGGGAAGACCTTTGCCACATAGCTACGACGATTTTTTCACCTCCATCACAGAGGTTGGCGGGAAAAGTCCTCTTACCAGCCAGGGCTTTGATCTGCCGGCGGATTTGTTCGATCAAGTCCCTGAACGGCCGGTGTCCCATCCGGAGTTCACCCTGTCCATCTGCCATCCTGTCCGGCCCTGCAGCTATATCCTGCGGGAGAGTATCTACACGGTTGGACGGGATCCCTCCAACGCCATCCAGATCGTCAATCGGTTTGTCTCGCGTCGCCATGCTTACCTGGTGCGGGTGCCCACCAAGTCCAACCGGACAGGGTTTACCTATTGCCTGATCGACGGCAACCGCAAGGGCCAGTCCAGTACCAATGGGGTGTTTGTTAACGGCACGCGGGTGGCCACTCACTACTTGAGGAGTGGAGATGTCATCTATTTCGGGCCGGAGATCCGCGCCTATTTCTTTGAGGTAGCCCGCACTCTCCCCGTGACTCCTCTTGACATTGGCCCTGACCTTGGCGAAGAGCTTCAGCTTCCCCACGCATAGGAGCTCACTGCAACTGTTGACAGACCCGAAGCTGCATCGCTAAATTAATTAAGCCGGTTAAGCAATGTGAATTGGGGCATCGCCAAGCGGTAAGGCAGCGGGTTTTGGTCCCGCCATTCGGTGGTTCGAATCCATCTGCCCCAGCTTAAAATCCAACCGAGAGCACAAAGGCGCAAGCCCCTGGGATCCCGTGCAGACCGGAGGGTGCGGCTCTGGGCATCAGCAGGGCGGTTAACTAGGGGATTGCAGAGTCGCTTTTGCCAACGGAGGCCCTGGCTTGGCAGGACTGGCCGCGGAGAGAATGGCAACAACCAGAAACCAAGGGCGAGGGATCCGGGGTGAGCTGTTCAGGTCGATCCTTGATGGTGGTGGGAACTTCTTCCCATGTGGGCAAAACCCTGCTGGTAACAGCCCTTTGTCGCATTCTCAAGAAAGCGGGAAAAAGGGTTGCCCCCTTCAAAGCTCAGAACATGTCCCTCAACGCCTATGTCACCCCAGACGGCAAAGAGATCGCCTACGCGCAGGCTCTGCAAGCTTGGGCTGCCGGGATTCCCCCTGCGGTGGAGATGAACCCAATCCTTCTGAAGCCCCAGGGCAACCTGACTTCCCAGATCGTCTTGAACGGAGTGGCGGTGGGCACCTACCGCGCCGGAGAGTATTACGAGCGCTGGTTTGCGCCGGCCTGGCAAGCGGTCAAAGAAGCCCTTGCTCGCCTACAACAGCAGTACGACTGGATCCTTTGCGAGGGGGCAGGTAGCCCAGCAGAGGTGAACCTCAAACATCGGGACTTGGCAAATATGCGGGTTGCCTTGCATTTGGGATCCCCCACTTGGCTGGTGGCGGACATCGACCGAGGTGGGGCGCTGGCCCATGTGGTGGGCACACTCCAACTGCTGGAACCCGAAGAACGGGCCCTGATCCGGGGCATTGTCATCAACAAGTTTCGCGGCTCGCGGGAACTGTTGCAGCCCGGCCTGGATTGGCTGGAAAACTACACCGGGATCCCAGTTGTCGGGGTCTTGCCTTGGGTGGACTGGGTTCTGCCCCAAGAGGATTCGATGGGAATTGCAGCCAACCCCCTGCTTTGGGAAGATCGCCGCGACCGGGCCGGTGGCCAAGCCCTGAGGGAAGGGCGCCTGGAGATTGCTGTGGTGCGTTTGCCCCAGGTGGCCAATTTCTCGGATTTTGACCCCTTGTTGGCGGAGCCCACCGTCCATCTGCGCTGGGTTCACCCCGGCCAAAGTTTGGGATCCCCGGATGTGGTCATCCTGCCCGGCAGCAAAACCACCCTCAACGATCTGTTCGCGTTGCAAAAGACCGGCTTGGCCGAGCAACTGCGCCAATACTCCGGCCATATCGTCGGCATTTGCGGCGGACTGCAAATGTTGGGAGAAACCATCGCCGATCCCGAAGGCTGGGAGGGGATCGCCGGCACCTACTCGGGGTTGGGCTTTCTCCCTTTGACCACCGTTTTACAACCCACCAAGGTCACCCAGCAGGTACAGACCCAAAGCCGATGGCCTGCCCTGGCCCCCATTCAGGGGTACGAAATTCATCAGGGATCCACCCAGGCGGATCCCTCTGGCTGCCTGCCGCTGTTCGAGCAAGAGAACCTGGGCTGGCGGGATCCCACGGGTCGGATTTGGGGCAGCTATCTGCATGGCCTGTTTGACAACCACCTGTGGCGGCGACAATGGCTGAACTGGCTGCGCCGACAAAAAGGCTGGGATCCCTTGCCGGATCTGGAGGGCCACTATGCTCAGCAGCGGGAGCAATTGCTGGAGCGCCTGGCCGATCTGTGGCAGCCTCACCTGGACTTGGGCCTGTTGATGGAATAGCCCATTGGCGATGGGGGAGAGAAGTGGGGTGGGAGGCTATGTTGCGCCAGGTTACGCCAGCGCGACCGGAAATCCAGGATCCACTCAACCGGTTGCCTCGGCTACCTCTGCCTGACCCGAAGAAGTCCCTGTAGCTTGTTCGCGAAAGCGTCGCGCAGCGGTAAGGGCGCGATCCAACAATTCCATCGGGTGATAGATGGGGATCCCGGCTTTGCCCTGTAGGCGCAGATGTTTCTGGATTTGTAGGCGGCAGCCGATATTGGCAGAGACAATCCCCTGAGCACCGGTGTTAAGCAAGTTCTTTACCTTCTGGGATCCCAGCTCATCCGCCACCTGGGGTTGCAACAGGTTGTAGACGCCGGAGCTACCACAGCAGAGGGCCGCATCGACGGGATCCCGCAGCTCCAGCCCCGGGATTTGCCGCAACAGGTGTCGAGGTTCCTGGCTGAGCTGCTGCCCATGCAGCATGTGACAGGCATCCTGGTAGACCAGCACCAGGGGTTCCGGCTGCAGCGGATGTAGAGGAGCAGTTAACCCCACCTGGGCGAGAAACTCCTGAATATCCCTGACTTGAGTGGCAAATCGGGCTGCTTTCTCCTTGTAGTCGGGATCCCTGGCCAATAGGTGGCCATAGTCTTTCAGGGTATGTCCGCAGCCGGAAGCGGTGATCAGAATGGCATCTAACTCACAATTGGCAAAGGCATCGATCATCTGGCGGGCCAGGGTTTCCGCCTGCTGCAGTTGCCCTTGATGGTGGGGCAAGGCCGCACAACAGCCCTGGACAGGCGGGATCACCACCTCACAGCCGTTGTGGGTCAAGACGCGAATGCTGGCCTCATTCACCTGCGGGGCAAACAGGCGCTGCACGCAGCCCAAAATGAGTCCCACCCGAAAACGGCGTTCTCCCACCGCCGGGATCCGCTCAGGGTAACGCTTGGGCAGCAGTTGCTCCACCTCCAGGGGGGGCATCAGGGATTCCATGGCCGCCAAACGCGGGGAGACCTTTTCCAGACCCTTTCGGATCCAAGCGCCGATCCCCATTTTTTGGTACAGCCAGAGAGGCCACAGCAGCGGTTGCAGCCGCTCCGGGTAAGGAAACACCGAGAAGATGAACTGGCGGTAAAGCCGATCCCAAAGGCTACGTGGGTAGTTGCGTTCGATTTGCGGGCGGGTGGCGGCAATTAAGCGGTCATATTGCACCCCCGATGGACAGGCCGTAACACAGGCCAAACAGCCCAAACAACTGTCGAAGTGGGAAACCGTAGCCGCCGAGAGGGAGATTTGACCTTGGTTGAGAGCCTCCATCTGATAGATGCGCCCCCGCGGCGAGTCCGTCTCTTTGCCGATTACACGGTAGCTGGGGCAGGTGGTCAGGCAAAACCCGCAATGCACACAGGCATCGATCAGCTTCGGATCCGGGGGATCCATTCCATCAAAACTCGGCCCCTGGGATAAACTCATCGGCTCTGACCTATCGTGCTCTCAGCCTTACATGGCCATGCGGGGAGACAATTAGCGGCTGGCGATCCCGCCCTCTTCTGCTCCCTTGATTCCTCTGCATCTTAGTCCCAGATCCGAGGAAGTTTGTCTACATCCAGACGCTCTCTTAGCTCGTACTACCCTAGAGAGAGGACTTGCCAACCCTTCCTTTGAAAGCCATGAACTTGCAACACCTCTTCACTCCTGTCTTTTGGACAGCGGCCCTCTCCAGTTTGAGCCTGCCCACCGCCGCTCTGGCCCAGGCCAACCTGCGGGAACTCCCTCCAGACCTGGCAGAACAGCTAGCCACAGAGCAAATTTTGCAAGCCTGCGCCAACAACCAAGCAGATACTTTGCCCAGCCCTTTCCCGGATGTGGTGCCAAGCGATTGGGCCTACAAGGCAGTGCTTACCCTCTACTACTGTGGAGCCTACCGAGGGGCCATTCCACCGGAGCAATTCCGGCGCTACTTGGAGCAACAACGGGGATCCCAAACTTAGGTGGGCCTGCACCTCAAGCCGGATACATCTCCTGGATGAGGTGGGCATAGCGCTCAGCCACCGGGTTGCGCTTGATCTTCAGGGTCTGGGTCATAAGGCCGTTTTCCACGCTCAGCGGCTCCGGCAAGAAGCGAAAGTCGCTGACCTGCTCGTCGGGCCGGTAGCCAGGGCGTTCTTGGATGCGGCGGCGCACCTCCTGCAAAATCAAGGTGCGGGTCTGGGGCTGGGCCAGCAGCTCGGCATCCTCAGCCGGGATCCCTTGCTCGGCAGCCCAGGCCTTAAGGGCATCGAGGTTGGGGTAGATGAGGGCAGCCAATTTCTTTTGGTCTTGCCCGACGATCACGATCTGACTGATGTAAGGAGACTGCAGACAAGCATCTTCCAGCGGCTGGGGCTCGATGTTCTCCCCATTGAGTAGGACAATGACATCCTTGGCTCTGCCGGTGATCACCAGTTGCCCATTGGGGGTGAGCCAGCCCAGATCCCCGGTTTCAAACCAGCCGTCGGAGCTGAGCACCTTGGCAGTGGCTTCCGGGTTGTTGTAGTAGCCCATCATCACCTGCGGGCCACGGGCCAGGATCAACCCTTTTTCTTGTGGCGGCAGCGGCTGTCGAGTTTCAGGATCCACAATGCGAAACTCCGTCCCCGGCAGAGGGGGGCCAGCCGTACCGCGCACATTGTTGTCTGGACGCCGCGCGCACAACACCGGCGAAGTTTCGGTGAGGCCGTAGCCATTCAAGATGGAAATGCCCACCACCTCGTAGAACAGATCCAAGTAGGCAGGCAGGGATCCACCGCCGCTGATGGCATGTTGAAAATTGGGGCCCAACGCCCGTCGTACCTTGCGGTAGATCAGCACATCGGCCAATCGGTGCAGGGGCCAGAGCAGCCAATGTTGCAGGCGAGCCTGCAGGCGCACCCAGGGGCTGACTCCGTAATGCAAAATCGACTGGTTGCGAGCTATCCGTCCAGAGAGCACATGGCTCTCACTCACGGCCATCAGAGCGCGGATCAGCCGCTGCATCAGGGGGCTTTTCTCCTTGAATTGCCGTTGGATCCCTTCATAAACGGTTTCCCAAATCCGCGGCACTGCCACCAGAAAATGGGGGTGCTCCTGTTGGAAATCTTGTTTGATAAAGCGAGGGCTGGTATAGACCAGCATGCAGGCACGGCTGAGGAGAAAATACTCGCAAGCCCGCTCATAAGAGTGCCAAGTGGGCAGAATGGTCAACACCTTATTCCCCGGTTGTGGCTGTACGACCACGCCCAAGTTCTCCACCTGGTGCATCAGGTTGCCGTGGCTGAGCATCACCCCCTTGGGCCGACCGGAGGTGCCGGAGGTGTAGATGATGGTGGCCAGTTGGGATCGCTCCAGCTTTGGGGGTTGGTAGGTGTGTTCCCGACCCTTTTGCAGCCATTGGGAAAAGTTCAGCACCCCTGCTTCCTGCTCATCGGAAAGCAACAGCAGCCGTTCCAGGCCCAGCTCCTGCACATCCGGCCGGATCCGCCTCAGGGTCTTCAGATCCTGAGCAATCAGGGCCGTGCTACCGGAGTGGCGCAAGATGTAGCCCAGCTCACTGGGATCCGCCACAGCGCTGCGGGGCACATTCACAGCTCCCGTGAACATCGTGGCCAGATCGGCCATCAGCCAGCGGGGGGAGTTATCGGCAAAAATGGCCACCCGATCCCCCGGGCAAATGCCCAAAGCCTGCAGGCCAGCCGCCAGGGTTTGAATGCGGCGAAACAGCTCTCCATATGACATCTCGAAAACTGGCTTCGCGTGGGGATCCCGTAGGGCAACCTGACCGGCAAACTCTTCCGCCAGCACTTGCCAAACGTTCAGCAGCGTCGTCTCAGGGGCAGTGGGAGTAGCAGAAGCGGCAGCAGTTGTCATAGATCTGTACCGTAAATTACGTTTACAGTCTATTAAACCCAGCCTCTCTCCCCAGGTGTCGCTAGGACAGTTCCCAGCCTGTCACCCCATTCACCATCTTCCCCTTGCGGGGAAAAGGTAGGGATCAACACTATAAAATCTTGCGCTGGCAGAACCAGGGTGGTGATTGCTCGCCCCGGCAGATTGCGCACAAAACTTTACAATTTTGATCAAACCGGATCCCATATCTCCCATGGGGATCCCGGCTGCGAGCCTCACCTGAGGTTCAAATGAGGTTCAAGAAGGTCAAACAGGGTCAGGACAGAGGCTCTTGGGGATTCTGTTTGATTTTCTCATCTTCCAGTTTGGCAACAATCTCTTCATCAAGTGGTGAAGTCTTACCGAAAGTAAGTCAGGATTGGAATAGGACTCTACGGGCATTTTCCCCCTCACTCCTGCCTCCCCATTCAATGCTAGAAATTGGGTTAACTCGTAATATGCAGCAATCATCTCCGGCCTTTCTTGCAAGGGGGGAGAAGAGAGGCTGGAATCCTCAACCCCATAAAGTGAACAGCTTCAGTGCTATTGAGCAATGACCTCACAGCCCAGCAGTTGTAGCGGAGAAAAATCTGAGCGGCTCATCGTTCCTGGAGGTTGTACGCCGGTGATCAACCCATTCTCATCCTTCCGGTGGAGACATTCTTCTCGCTCTCCAGCTGGGATCCCAGAAGTTGAACCTCAGCCCCCAGACGCTTCCGATCCTTTTGCTTCCCAACGGGAGCAGATGGTCAAGAAACAGCTCATCAAACGAGGGATCCGAGATCCACGGGTACTGGAAGCCATGGGAAAAGTGCCGCGTCACCTTTTTGTCCCCTCTGATCTGCGGGATCGGGCCTACAGGGATTGCCCTCTGCCCATCGGCTATGGCCAGACCATTTCTCAGCCCTATATTGTTGCTTTTATGACAGAAGCTGCTCGCCTCACGCCTGAATCGGTGGTGTTGGAAATCGGCACCGGCTCCGGCTATCAGGCGGCTGTTTTGGCAGAGCTGGCCCGGCAAGTGTATAGCCTGGAGCGTCTGTCCCCATTGGCTGCTCAAGCTCAACAAACCCTCGCTGCCCTGGGCTATCGCAACGTGGAAGTGCGTCAGGGGGATGGCTACCAAGGTTGGCCAGAGCATGCTCCCTACGATGCCATTCTGGTGACGGCAGCGCCCCCAACTGTGCCCATGGTGCTGCTGGATCAACTGGCGGTGGGGGGCACCTTGGTGGTGCCGGTGGGAGAAAGCCCTTCGGACTCCGGTGCCCAGGGATCCCAGTCCTTGCTGATCCTCTGCAAAACAGCCCAAGGATGGGTTCAAAAAGGGGCTTTTCCGGTGCAGTTTGTGCCCATGGTCTAGGGTTTTGCCCCCTCTACTCCTGCCAAAAGGTGGGCGCGAATTTGCAAAGCCAATTGGGGACGGTCGGTAATCAACCCTTGAACAACGGGATTTTGTCCTACTGAGCCGGCAAATGGCTGCAAGCACAACTTCATCACTTCAGGATCGTTCACCGTCCAAACGTACAGAGGGATCCCGGCCTGTTCAGCTTCAGCCAAGAACTGCAAGTTCACCCAACTGTAGTGGGGGGCCAGAAAATCCGCTCCCAACTCCCGGCAACGGGTAAGTAAAGATCCCTTGGCTTGCTCCTCAGCCTTTGCCTCGATCAACAGGCCAACCTTGGGTTGCGGGGACAAAAGCGTTTTAACCCGCTGCACCACCTGAGGCAAAAAGGAGGTGATCACCCATTCTTCCGGAGCCAGAATATCGCCAATGAGGGCCAGAACCTGCTCTTCATAGCCGCCTTCTTTCAGCTCAATGTCGAGAGCAATCTTGCCCTTAAGGTACAACAGAGCCTCTTCAAGGGTGGGAATGGTGGGCTTGCAGGCCCGAATCTCGGCCCAAGTTAATGCGGCCAAAGGCTGTCCATCCAAATCGGCATCGTGAACAACCAGTGGGATCCCATCTCGGCTACAGCGCACATCCAGCTCAATTTGCTCGGCCCCCACTTCAATAGCGGCAGCAAAAGCGGCCAGCGTGTTTTCCTCGGCGTGGGTGTGCTCCCCACGGTGGGCGACAATCTGGGTGTAGGGGAGCATGTCAGCACCTGATACATTTACGCTGAACACTGCTGAACATCACTGTTCAACTATGCAGCGATAGCATTCTGTTTGTTTCCAAACAGAATGGCGGTATCCCGCAAAGCTTTGAGTAGAATACCCAAAGCGCAGTTTCCGTGTCGTCTTACTACCAATTTTCTGCTTTGCTTTGGCTACCATGTTGGCAGACTCGAAAGTAAACAGAAAGATCAACTGGTAGTAATCCGTACTGAACATATTATACATTATTTTCAGTATAGTTGAGCTTATTATTGACTAGAGTCATGCTCTGAAGCGGGGTTGAGTGCCAGGTTGCGCAGCTCTATTGTGATTGGCTCTCGGTGGTTCAGAAAGGGATCCCAGCAGGCGACACTCCCCCAGCGGAAGCGATAAGCTAGGAGAGTCAATTAGGTCTCTGAAGCTATGGACGCCGCCGAAATTGCCGCCTTGAAAGAGCGCATCAAGCTAATCCGCGAACGCCGGCCAGCGGTAGCCAAGCTGTTGGAAAAGCCAGACTTGGGCAGCTTGCGCGTGGATGTCAACCAAGCGCTGGAGGAGATCGACGAGTTGCTCTACGAGTTCGAGCAGACTTTTGGCCCGGAAAGCTAGAGGGCTAGCTACCGACAAGCCGTTGCAACTGGGCCAGAACCTCAGCACTGTGGCGGCTGGGGTTCACGATTGGGTCGATTTCTCGCAAAATCCCCTCCGGGTCGATCAAGAACGTATTGCGCAGGGCAACATCGCCCATCCAGGAGCCGTAAGCTCGACTGACCGTGCCGTCGGGATCCGACAGCAAAGGAAACTGTAGCCCTTCTGCCGAGCAAAAGCGCCTGTGAGAGTCCACCGAGTCAGCGCTCACGCCCACAACCTGTGCCCCCATGGCCCGGAACTTGGGCAAATCTTGCTGAAAGCGGCGGGCCTCAATCGTACAGCCGGAAGTGAAGTCGCGGGGGTAAAAATACAACACCACCCACTCCCCCCGAAAATCCGCCAGCCGCCGTATTTGCCCGGCTTGATCTGGCAATGCGAACTCCGGTGCCGGAGAACCTATTGGCGGGAGAGGAGTAGTTCCCCACTGGGCCCAGGCAGGCTGAGTCATCCCAAAGCCCACAAGCAGGCCCACAACCAATCCCATGAAAACCCTGCCCAATTCCCTCACTGCCCCTCCGAGACCTCTCTAGAACCCATCTCTAGTTTACATAACTTTATATGAGTCCAGGAACTCGCCTCACTGCGCAGAAGCAAGCCAGCGGGGTGGGAAGCATCTCCACTCTGCCAGCTCAATGTTGCCGCTTTGCCAATTCCTTTGCCAATTCAAGGTAACCACTTGCAGAGCAAAAGCTGCGGAGGGATCCCCAACCATCGCCAGAGTTGAGAGGTGCGTTCGATGGGGGTATAGCGCAGTTGAGCGTACAGTTGCCGCGCGGGGAGATTGTCTTCCAATACGTGCAGATGCAAACAGCGGTAGCCCCACCCTTTCGCCACCCCTTCAGCACTGAGCAAAAGCAGACGAGCAATTCCTCGCCGCCGCCAGCCGGGCAGCACCGCCAAGTTGGAGAGGTAGGGATACTTCCCGTGGGCTGTGACCCGCAAAGAGATCTCGGCAGTGCCCACCACTTCGGATCCCACCGCAGCTGCCAGACAGCAGTAGTGGGGATCCCTTGCGGCCAGCCTGAGGCGCAACTCTTCGCGAATGCCCAGCTTGCGAATTGGGTAGATCCAGCGTTGCAGACCTGAGGGGGGATGAAAAACCTGGGCTAGAACTTCGGCCAAGGGATCCAGATCATTCGATGTAGCTGGGTAAACTACGGGGGAAGGCAACACAGGTTGAGATAGGGCAACCGCAAGCATTCTCCTTATTTTCCCAAACAACTTGCAAACAACAAAACAATAAGTGGTGACCCCCACGGGGAGCCACCACTGAACCGGTAGAACTTGGCCACAGGGAGGAAAACCACCCCTGCCGACGCGGACTAACCGCATCCAAGACTTAACTAAGACTTATTCAGTTGTCTTAACTTGTAGCTTTTTTTTCCAATTTCTAGGCCAGCGCCAGTGGCCGCTCCGACACCAGAATCCGACTCTGAGGTTTACGATGAGATCTCCAGATCGCTAAAATGGCAGGCTGAGCCGTTGATGCGATAGATATCATCCGTGATGGGCTGGTAACCCACTTCCACCAGATCGGACTTGGCAGGAGCAAATATGCGGATAATTGCTCTAGCAATCTTTGAGAGAAAGGTAAACATAGCAACCTCCTGAAAGTGAGAGTGAAACTATGAACTGAGAGAACCTCGAATTGCTAAAGCCCGCAGTCCTTGTCCCACTGAGCGCTGGTTCCGACTCGCAGAGCTTGCAGGTTGAGAGCACCTGAACCTGATCACCGATTTTCCCACCCTGACTCGCTCATGAATGGAGACTCAAAATAGCCGGCTGAGCTTGTTGATCTGGCAAAACCACTTTTATTTGAGGATTATTTGAGGAACACCTAGAGCGCTCTCTCACTTTCCCAGTGGCTTGTGCAGCAAGCCCAACTGCTATCTGCCTAACTCCCCTTTTCTGCTTTGAGGAAAACCTGTCGTAGGTACCAGGTGCTCTGCTGGGCGAGACAACCACTTCTCAGGAGAGTCTGCCGAAGCAACGGATCGGAAGCTTGGATCAAAGCGTTGACCGACAGAGAATTTTGGACTTGAATTTTGGATTTGATTCAATCGAGAAGCGGTGCCTCGCGTTTGGGATGGGGATGAGATATTATCCTCCTCGCCTGAATCACCACATCCATAATCTAACCTATAGCCGATCTCTCCACCAAGGGCGGCAACCATTCTTAACAGGCTGGATCATTCCTTTAACTTGGTCTTTTCATCTCTTTTTGGTTCAGGTCAATGAGGGATCCCAGCATTCTGGATTCGGATTCCTCAGCCTCTTTCCGTCACAGGACACCTGATTTTTTGGGGAAACAAGCTGGCTCGGCGCGAGCCTTGAGCTAAACAGAAATAAACGCAAAAAAACAACGACCAACCCCTGCTTCGGGCTTAATCGCCGGAAGGAACTCATTCCCTATCCTAGAAAACTCATTCCAGCTGTAGCTCGTTTTCCAGGTTAAGAGAATCTTGATTTCGGGGCCGAGAACGCAGGATCAGCAGGGAAAAGTAGGGGGGCCGGTAGTCGGCCAGTCCTTCCAGGGTGGGGAAGAGGGTTTGCTGGGGCCAGCCGGCCCAGACCACTAAGCTGGCCTGTTGCAGCCAACCTCTTTCGGCCAGCCACTGCCAAACCTGAGGGTAGACAGAGGCCACTTTCATGAGGACGACTACCTCAGCCCAGGCACAAGCCTGCTCCAGTTCCGAGAGGGCAAACAGAGCCGGTAAAATCGCCAATTTCTCGGAGCCGAGCACCAAGGGGGATCCCAGGGCAGCAGCAGCGGCTAAGGGAGAGCACACCCCCGGTATGGCCTGGATGGGCAAGGCGGGGATCCGCTGCCGCAGGGCTTGGGCCACGTAGGCGAAGGTGCTGTAGAGGCCCACGTCTCCCTCACAGATGAAGGCGACATCTTCTCCCCTTTCTAGGAGTGGGGCTAGTTGCTGGGCAGCCACTCGCCAGGCAGCTTGCAGGACTTCCGGCTGGGTGACAAAGGGCAGGCGAAGCGGCAAGAGGGTTTGTTCCGGTCGCAGCCAAGGGCGCACAATTTGGTAGGCCAAGCCCGGCTGGCCGGCAGCATTTTGGGGACAGGCCACCCAGTTGACCGTGCTGAGGATGCGGGCTGCTTTGACCGTGATCCAGTCGGGATCCCCTGCTCCAGCACTGATCCCCCAAAAGGTTCCCAGACCCATACTTATTACGTATCAGGCGGTCTCTGTACTGCCCGTACTTCCTTCCTTCAGGCGATCCAAGGCTTCCTGCAAGGAGTTGCGCAAAGACAGGAACTTCTCCAGGCGCACCAGCTTCACCGTTTGGGTGATGCGGGGATTGCTCACCACCTGAAAGACACCCGCACGGCCCTGCACCAGCTTGGCCAATTGCACCAGGGCGCCGACGCCAGAGCTGTCGATGAAGTCGATCCCTGTCAAATCCAGGATCAGGTTAGGGGATCCCTCTTCCAGGTATTTGGTGACCACCTTAACAAAGACCGGCTCGGAAAAGGCATCCAGAAGGCCAGTCAGGTGAAAGACCTGGCAGTTTTCCAGCGCCTCGCGGCTGCCGCGCAAGCTGACCGTCAGAGATAGGGGTTCCGGAATGGCTCTTCTCCTTTCAACCATCTCGACAGAAGGGAACACCTGAGAGAGGCCCCAGGGTGGGTTCAATCTCGGGTGTGGAGATAGCTTAGCATCCCCGTTCTCCGCGGGAGACGGTATTTTTCCGCGGGGTCTTCGGGGGAATTACGCCTGGGAGCAGGGATCTCTTCTTTCTGTTCCCTCGTGGCAAGCCAGGAGTCCTTGGGTAGGATGGGGGCAACTGTGCCGGCAAGGTCGGCCCGCAGTGCACGAATGGCTTTTGGGAGCCTGTCAGGTTTTTAAGGGGTAGGCGGTTGGGAGAGGATCACCAAGATCCAAAGATGCAGCAGCAACGATTCAACCTTTCCCCCATCACTCTAGCTGGGGTGGGTTTGGGCTTGACGGCTGCCGCCTTTGGTGCCGCCTGGGGAACAGGGATCTACCTTCAAGATCACGTGCTGCCGCAGGTGGAAGCAACCCTCTCGCAAGCGATGCGCCGGCGCGTGGAATTGGGGGAGGTGAGGTTTCTGGCCCCCTGGCAGGTGAGCTTGGGAGAAAGCCGCGTTGAACATCTGGCCAGTATCGGCTCCATCGACCTCAGCCCTGATTTCTGGACTTGGCTGCAGACGGGTCAGTGGGTGCTGAATGTTACCCTAAACCAGCCGCAACTGCTGCTGATGGAAACGCTGGATCGCGGCTGGGCGGATGTGCAGTTTCAACTGCCCGAAGGGGAGGGATCCCTGCCCTTGCATGGGCTGAACATCCGTTTGCGCCAGGGATCCCTGACGGCCATCCCTTTGGTGGGGGAGCGACGCCAGTTTGATCGGCTGCAGGGCCAGGTGCAGGTGTGGCTGACTCACAATGCCCCGCCAGGAGAGGAGGATCTTTTCGGGGGGCGGGCCAGTTTCCAGGCGACGGCACGGTTGCTCCCTCGGGAGGGGGAGGGGGGGTACCCCCTGCAGCTCAGGGGGGTGGCGGATTTTGCCCAGGCTTCCGGTTCGGTGACGCTTTCTGCGGCTCGTCTGCCTTTGGATCTCTTGCCCAGTGTGGTGCCGGCGGCCCCTTTTGCGGAGGTGCAGGGGGAAACTGGCTTGGATCTCCAGGTGCTCTGGCGGCGGGATCAACCGCTGGAGTTGACGGGGCAGGCCCAGGTTCAACAGGCTCGGCTGGATCTGGAGAGGTTGCCCCATCCTTTTGAAGAGGTGAAGGGCTCCGTTCGCTTTACCTTGCAGGGGTTGGAGCTGGAGGGGGTGAGCGGTCGCTTTGGTCAGCTTTCCTTTGCCGAGCTAAAAGGCCCGGTGGTCTGGGAGCAAGGACAGGGGTTTGGTTTGCAGGCGGAACTGGTGCCGGCCAGTCTTCAACAGATCCAAGAGACGTTTGACGTGACTGGCCTGCCGGTGGCGGTGGAGGGGGTGGTAGGGGGATCCGTAACGGTCACCGGCCCCTTGGATCGGCCACAGATTCGGGGACAGTTGCAGGGGCTTTCGCCGGGGCGGGTGGATCGCCTGCCGGTGTCGGAGTATGCCTTTGGCTTCCACTTTGCGGATCAAACCTTGGCCTTGGAAGCAATTGACCTCAAGACTGCAGGGGGTCGCATCCAAGGCTCCGGCCAGCTGCAATGGGCTGCCGGCTTGGCAGGCCAGTTCGATCTTCAAGTCAGCGGAGCCGACGTGGAGCAGGTGCTGGCCCTTTACGGCCTCAACCTGCCCCGCCGGGGCGCTCTTCCTTGGGTGGGGCCGGTTTCCGCTCAAGTGCAGGTGGCGCTGACGGGATCCCAACCGCGGGCGGAGGCCACCTGGGCAACCCAAGGGGGAGAGATCGCCGGAAGAGGGCAGCTCCAGCTCTTGCCAGAGGCTGACGGTTGGGTGGTGGAGGTGCCTCAGGCAGTCTTGGCTGTAGAAGGAGGGCAGGCGCAGGTGGCGGGGCGGTGGGCAGGAGGGCAAGTGCAAGCCCAGGTGAGCCCCCAGAATGTGCCGCTGGCTTTCTTTAACCCCCAATGGACGGGATCCCTCTCAGGAGCCCTCACGGCGCAGGTGAACACGGCTGAGGTGTCGGAGCTGGGCTTTTTGGGGGCGCTGCGGGCGCAGGGCTCGGTGATCCTGTCGCAGCCTCTGGGAGAGGCAAGGGGCCAGGTGGCCTGGGATGGGGCGGGCCTAGTGATCCAAGAAGGTGAGATCTTGGCCGACGCAACTCGGCTGGCCGGCATACGGGGGCGGATCCCGGTGGATCCTCAAACCCTGCAGGTGGGATCCCTGGATTTGGCCTTGGCTGTGGATGGGGTTTCCTTGGCAGAAGTGCCCGGCCTGCCACCCTTGGTGGAGGGGGTGCTGCAAGGTTCGGGGCAGATTCGGGGATCCCTGGACAACCTAGAGGTGGAGGGAGAGGCTCGGCTCCAGGGCCTCAGCATAGCAGGAGTTGAATTTGAAGACTTGGCCGGATCCTTCCAGGGGTCTGCTCGAGGGGTAGAGGTGGATCTCCAGGGACAGCAGGACAGGCTGGCGTTGCAGTTGGATCCCCAGTTGCAGCCTTTGCAATTTCAAGTCCGGCGAGGGGAGGCGGAGGCAGTAGGTCAACGACAGCAGGAACAGCTCCAGGTGACGGTGAATCGGCTGCCGCTGGCTTTGCTGGGGGGCTTAGCTGCCGGGCCGTGGGCCAGCCTACAGGGGAACCTCGATGGGGAGGTGGCAGTTGACCTGGCGAGTGGTGCTGCCCAAGGACGGGCTGCGGTAGCGGATCTGCAGTGGGGAGGGATGAAAGTGCAGGGCTTCTCGGTGGATTTTGACTACCAGACTGCGGGCGACTCCGGCTCTCCCCGGCTGACCATTGCTCAAGCCCAACTGGATTTGTTCGAGAGCACCTATACGGCTAGGGGCACCTTAGAGCTGCCTGCAACTCTTCTGCAAGCCGGTTTGGATCCCACCTTGGCGGCTCTCGCTCCCCAAATTGACCTAGAGATCAGCACCCATCAAGGTCGGCTAGAAGATATCATCTCCGCCTTCAAGTGGCGGCAGTGGCGCGACCTCACCACCCGGGGTTTCCAATTGCCCCCCTTGGGCCCTGCCTCGGTGTTAAAGACCGACCCGGTTGGTTTGCCCAACCATCCTCTCCTGGAGCAGCTGGAGTACTATGCCCAGATCCTGGCTGTCCACCTGGAGACCTTGGCCAGCCGCATGGATCCGCTGTTCGCGTCAGCGGTGCGGAGCACTTTCCCGCCGCCCACAAGTCTGCGAGGGGAATTCCAAGCCAGCGTTAGCCTGGTCGGCAGCCTCAACCGGCCTAGCGTCAGCTTTTACCTTGAGGGCCAGAATTGGCAGGCAGAGGAGTTTGGCATCGAAAGCCTTACTGCCAGGGGCAGCCTGGCTGGAGATGCAGTGGTGTTGGAGCCGCTGCGGTTGCGCAGTGGCGAACGTCAAGCCCTTTTTGTGGGCAAGCTGGGCCTAGAGGAACAGTCGGGATCCTTGCAAATCCAAGGATTGCCTCTGGCTTTGCTGGACCGCTTCCTGCCAGAGGAGCTGGAGCTGCAGGGGGATCTCAACCTGGACGTGGAGCTGGCCGGCAACCTGCGGGATCCCCATGCCCGCGGATCCCTGACAGTGGTCAACGCCCAGATCAACCAGGTGCCGCTGCGGGAGGTGGGAGGACAATTTGACTACCAGCGGGGGCAGCTGCGCCTGGACGGCGCCCTGCTGGCCAATGGTGACGAACCCATTCGCCTCTTTGGCCTGGTGCCCTACACCCTGCCCTTTGCCGAGGTGCGGGCCGAATCCGACCAGATCGACCTCACCCTGCAAGCCAAGCATGGCGGTCTGCGCCTGATCAACCTCTTCACCGACCAGGTGCGCTGGGAAGGCGGCCAAAGCCAACTGGAGCTGGCCATCCGCGGCACCTTGCGAGAGCCCAGCCTGCAGGGGAACTTGAGCGTCAACTCGGGGATCCTCAAGCTGGCAGCCCTGCCGGAGCCCATTACCGACCTCACAGGCCAGATCGCCTTTAACCTCAATCAGCTGCAAGTCCAGGAGCTGCGGGGACAGTTGGGGGGTGGATCCCTTTTGGCTGAAGGCTTCTTGCCCGTCAACTCTCGCGGTGCCCTGCAGATGGACGAAACCTCGCCACCCTTAACTCTGCAACTCCAAGGGATCCAGCTCAACCTGCCCAGCCTCTACACTGGCCATCTAGACGGCGAGGTGGCTGTCAGAGGGCTGCTTCTGCAACCTTTGCTCGAGGGGCGGCTGGAGGTTTCTCAAGGGATCGTGGATGTCAGCCCCCGCCGGGCAGAACCTGAGGCCGCAACAGCTGCCGCCGGCTCGACTTCGCCGGATCCCTTCTGGCAGCCGCGGCTCAACGGACTGGAGCTGGTCTTGGGGCCAGGGATCCGCGTGCAGCGTCCCAATCTGTTTGAATTCAATGCTGCCGGCACCTTGCGCCTGTTTGGCACTCCCCAGGATCTGCGCCCAGCGGGCACCATTGCCCTAGAGCGAGGCCGCATCAACCTGCCCCTTGCCAACTTTCGCCTGGATCGCTCCCGCTCCAATACCGCCACTTTTGACCTAGACAACCCCTTCGATCCCTTCCTGAACCTGCGCTTGATGACCCAGGCCATCGAGGTCTATCGCTTTCCCCAAGAGCTCTCCCCCTTCGACACCAACCGCAACCTGCCGGGATCCCAGCAGAGCATCGAGATTTTCGCCACGGTCAACGGGCGGGCCAGCCAGCTGGCTGAGGCGGATCCCCGCAACGGGGTTCTGGCCCTTTCCAGCAGCCCCAGCCGCTCCCCCGAAGAGATCGTCGCCCTCCTGGGAGGCACAGCTCTGGCCCGCCTCAACCCCGAAGCGGGAGTGGCCGGCCTGGCCGGAACTGCCTTGCTCAACGATGTGCTGGACACGCTGCGGGACACCCTGGGCCTAGACGAGGTGCGCATTAGCCCCGTCCCCCAGGTCGATACCCGCGCTGCCAACCGCTCCTCGATAGGGCTAGCGCTGGAGGTGGCCCGCGATCTGGGGCCAGCCACTTCCATCTCGGTGCAGCGCAACCTAACGGATCCCTTTCAGCCCACCCGCTACAGCGCCCGCTACCGCCTCAACGAGCAAACCCTCACCCGCGCCAGCACCGACCTCGAGGGCAACAATGTCATTTCCATCGAGTTTGAGACCCGCTTCTAATGGGATCCGCTCCGGAGTTTGGCAGCAGGCTTTGGATGGCCAGGGATCCCTTGAAAAAAGATTTAGTGGAAAAAGCTGCCTTACAGGTAACGGCTAATGTCTTCTCCTCGCTCCGCCAAAAACGACAAGGCCCGGAAGCGCAGCCCTGCCACCTGGTCGTAGAGGGGGTTGAGCTTACACATGGGCGGAATGTGCATCACCTTATGGCCAAACAGCACCACATCTCGCTCAAAGGGGCAGCGGGCCGGGATCCACCGGCAAAGGAAATGGGCCAAGCGTGGATCGCGGATGCTAAAGTTATCCATAGCCGATTGAATGGGACGCAACGGAGCCTGCAACCAGTCGCGCAGGCGACCCGTGGACTTGAAAAGCACAGAAGTCATGGAACCAGGCAGCTCCTGAGGAGCTTTGCGAGCACGTTGCCAAGAAATCGTTGTGGAACCCATAAGCTTTCACCTCAACCTTTGAAGAAGCAGCAGCCTTTGGTCGGTTACGGCGCGCAAAATTACTAGCCATCGACAATTCTCTGTGTCGAGTTTGTATTGAGGGAAACATCAGCCATCTCTCTTCCCTCTGTTAGTCTGCCTTCCTCAACAGAAAGCTTGCTTCTGTAAACAAGAATCTCTGCTCAACGTTGTAGAGCTACATGTTTTGTCTCCAAAAGTTAACATGTAACGAAAAATACAAAAACTCCTCTGCTCTTGTCCACCAGCCGATTCCCTGTCAGGATCCCTGAGGTTCCTCAGCTTGAACTTTGGGGCCAGATGGGTATCCATCGCTCCTATTTCTAGGATGGAACAAGCCCTTTGGGCGGAGTAGGGGGATCCCCGTAATCACACTTGCCTTGGCAGGGTTGTTTTTCTTTTGATCGAGTTTGGCTTGGGAGCGTCTCGGTTGGGAGTTACGGAGGATAACAGCCAAGGGATGCCGGCTGCTGAGCGTTCTACAATGCCAGGAGAGATTCCCAGCGGGTGCGCATCCGGCGGTGGATTGGGATCACCGATCTTGTCCTTGTCTTTTTTTATTTGATGAGAGGCTGCCCATGAAATTGGCCTATTGGATGTACGCTGGCCCTGCCCATATCGGCACGCTGCGGGTGGCCAGCTCCTTCAAAAACGTTCACAGCATCATGCACGCTCCTCTGGGAGACGACTATTTCAACGTGATGCGTTCCATGTTGGAGCGAGAGCGGGATTTTACTCCGGTAACCACCAGCGTCGTTGACCGGCAGGTGTTGGCGCGGGGATCCGACGAAAAGGTGATTCGCAACATCGTCCGCAAAGACGGCGAGGAGCAGCCGGATCTGATCGTCGTCACCCCCACCTGCACCTCTAGCATTTTGCAGGAAGATCTGCATCACTTTGTCCGGCAGGCCCAGTTGGCCAGTCGCTGCGATGTGGTGCTGGCAGATGTCAACCACTACCGGGTTAACGAATTGCAGGCAGCGGATCGCACCCTGCAGCAGATTGTGGAGTTCTATATCACCAAAGCTCGCAAAAGCGGGGAGTTAGACGGCCTGCCCCAAAAGACGGAGCGGCCTTCCTGTAACATCCTTGGCATTTCCACCCTAGGGTTTCACAATGCCCATGATCTGCGGGAGCTGAAGGTGCTGCTGCGGGATCTGGGGATCCAGCTCAACCTGGTGATCCCGCAAGGGGCCAGTGTCCACGATCTCAAACACCTGGGGCGGGCTTGGTTTAATGTGGTGCCCTACCGGGAGCTGGGGCCGATGACAGCTCGCTACTTGCAGGAGGAGTTTGGCACGCCTTCCATCGAGATCACCCCGATGGGGGTGGTGGAAACGGCTCGCTTCATCCGCCAGATCCAGCAGATCCTAAACGAGCAAGGGATCCCTGTCGATTATGAAGCCTACATCCAGGAGCAAACGCTGCACATTTCCCAAGCGGCCTGGTTTTCCCGCTCCATCGACTGCCAAAACCTAACCGGCAAAAAAGCGGTGGTCTTCGGGGATTCCACCCACGCGGCGGCCATCACCAAAATCCTGGCCCGCGAGATGGGGATCCACGTGGTGTGGGCGGGCAGCTATTGCACCTACGATGGAGAGTGGTTCCAGGCAGAGGTGGGGGAATATTGCGATCAGGTCTTGATGACGGAGGATCACACCCGCGTGGCGGACGCCATTGCCCAGGCGGAACCTGCTGCGATTTTCGGCACCCAGATGGAGCGGCATGTGGGCAAACGGCTGCGGATCCCTTGTGGGGTCATCTCGGCCCCCATCCACGTGCAGGATTTCCCTATCGGCTACCGGCCCTTTTTGGGCTACGAGGGCGCCAACCAAATTGTGGACTTGATCTACAACTCCTTTACCCTGGGCATGGAAGATCACCTGTTGGAGATCTTCGGTGGCCACGACACCAAGGAGGTGATTCACAAGAGCCTGAGCGCCGATTCCGACCTCATCTGGACGCGGGAAGCCCAGGCGGAGCTGAACAAGGTGCCCGGCTTTGTGCGCGGCAAGGTTAAACGCAACACCGAAAAATTTGCCCGCGAACGAGGCTTGACCGAGATCGGTGTGGAGGTCATGTACGCCGCCAAAGAAGCTTTTGGAGCTTGAAGGGATCCCGTCGGCAGCCTTTATCCTGTGTGCGATCCCTATCTAAGCTGGCCTATGCGTCTCCTGGTTACCGGCGGGGCGGGCTACATCGGCAGCCACACCTGCAAAGCTCTGGCGGCCTCTGGCCATCTGCCCATCACTTACGACAACTTGGTTTACGGGCACCCCTGGGCAGTTCGCTGGGGGCCGTTGGAGATTGGGGATCTCGCCGACCGCCAGCGGCTTGATCAAGTCATCCAGCACTATCGCCCAGAAGGGGTGATTCACTTTGCTGCCTATGCCTATGTGGGCGAGTCGGTCAAGGAGCCCGGCAAATACTACCGCAACAATGTGGCCGGATCCCTGAGTTTGTTGGAGGCCATGCGGGATCACGGGATCCCTTACATAGTGTTCTCCAGCACCTGTGCCACTTATGGGGTGCCAGAGCGGATTCCCATTCCCGAAAGTCATCCGCAACGTCCCATCAACCCCTACGGCCAGAGCAAGCTGATGGTGGAGCAGATCTTGCAAGATTTCCAGGTTGCCCACGGGATCCGATCCATTAGCCTGCGCTACTTCAATGCCGCCGGAGCCGATCCCGATGGTGAAATTGGGGAGGCCCATGACCCGGAAACCCACTTGATCCCCTTGGTGTTGGAGGTCGCCCGAGGCCAACGTCCCCACATCACGGTCTTTGGAGAGGACTACGATACCCCCGATGGCACCTGTATCCGCGACTACATCCATGTCACCGACCTGGCGCAAGCCCACGTGTTGGCAATAGAAGCGCTGGCCTCTGGCCGGCCCATACAACCAGCCTACAACCTGGGCAATGGCCAAGGCTTTTCCGTCAAAGAGGTCATTGCCACCGCAGCAGCCGTGACCGGAAGACAGATCCCCATGCAAATGGGAGCACGTCGACCTGGGGATCCCCCGCGCTTGGTGGGCGATGCCGGCGCCATCCTTCGCGATCTCAACTGGAAACCTCTCTACACCGACCTGGCCGAGATCATTCAAACTGCCTGGCGCTGGCACCAGAAGCGGCCCTATTTCGGCAAATCTAGGCCCCCGTTGAGCTAGGAGCGTCTAACTTGGCGGGCGATAGGATAGGGAGGAACCGCTTGGTTAACCACTGCCCCGCATGGACGATAAGACCACACCCGATACCCTCGCGGTTGTCATGACCACGGTGGGATCCGAAACCGAGGCCCATCGCTTGGCTCATACCTTGGTGGCCGAACGTTATGTGGCCTGTGCCCAGGTCTTGCCCGGGATCACGTCCTACTATCGTTGGCAGGGATCCCTGCAGGCCGATGCCGAGTTCCTCATCCTGCTCAAATTGCCCGCAACTGCCTACCCCCGCCTGGAACAACGGCTGCGAGAGCTGCACCCCTACGCTGAGCCCGAGATCCTGGCTCTGGCAGCCACTCAAGTGAGCACAACCTATTTGGCTTGGGCCCGAGACCAGGTAGGGTGAGGAATAGCACGAGGTTGGCCATGATCGCCCTCTACCCCGGCAGCTTTGACCCCATTACCCTTGGACATCTCGATGTTATCGAGCGGGCCAGCCGTCTTTTTTCCAAGGTAATCGTCGCCGTCTTGAAAAACCCCAACAAAACCCCTCTGTTCAGCCCCGAGCAGCGGCAGGCCCAGATTAGCCTGTCCACAGCCCATCTCAAAAATGTTGAAGTTGATACGTTTTCAGGTCTGACGGTGGCCTACGCCCGTCAACGGGGGGCAAAGGTGATCGTGCGCGGCTTGCGAGTTTTGTCGGACTTCGATGTGGAGCTGCAAATGGCCCACACCAACAAGCTGCTGGCTCCCGAACTGGAAACCTTGTTCCTTGCCACCGCCAGCGAGCACAGTTTTGTCAGCAGCAGCCTGGTGAAGGAGGTCGCCAAGCTGGGCGGCCCCATCGATCATCTGGTGCCCGCTCCGGTGATTCGAGATTTGCGGGAGCGCTTTCCCTTGGCCTGAGGGCTCAGGGATCCCCTCTCCTTCCCCAATCAAAATTCAAAGGGCTGCATCCCTGCCGTCACCGGATCAAACCCCACCGGGAAGCAGGTGCTGTGATTGTAGAGGGATCCCCTCAAATTGGCCCCTTCCAAGCAGGCTCCCTCAAGGTCGGCATAGCGCAGGTCGGCACAGCGCAGATCAGCCTTCGCCAGATTGCTGCCCCGCAGGTTGGCGTAGCGCAGGTTAGCCCCATGCAAATCGGATCCCTCGAGATTGGCCCCTCGCAGATCGACCCCCCTCAAAAAGGCATACTCCAAGCAGGACTGGGGAAAATGGCGCTCTCCCTGCCGGTAGCGGCTGAGCAACTCTGAGGCCCCTTGTAGAGCACACTGGGCAATGGTTTGAGTCATGGTACTGCTCCCAAATCAGACTGGATGCCTTATCTCTATCCTCATCCCTATCATCGGGTTGACCGGGTTTTGATCATCCCTGCTTAACAAATAATTTCAGTTTTTGAGTGGATTGTTGCCCCCAAGTTTTTTTGGAAAGATCTATCCTCAGAGATATAGAAGTCTTTCCTAATCGGCAGCTTGTGCGGCAATGTTTCTTAATTCTTTTTGTGAAGGATGCTTAACGGCTGGGCTTGATCGCCAACCCCAAGCCCCACCGGGAGCGCAAGCTGACCTGATCTTGCTGGGTTGTATGGATCCCTCAATTTCTTCTTTTTCAGCACTCCCCCAACCAGAAGGTGTTTCTCCAGAGCTGATTGAACCAAGATAATTGGGATAATGATCGACTGGATCACATCCGTAGTTTGCGATTGAGTAGGGATTCTCTGCAAGCGATATAGACCCTTATCTCTGTTCAGGATGTTCACCTTTCTTTAACTAGAGCTCTATGCCCAAACGTAAGCGAATCGGGATCCTCACCAGCGGCGGCGATTGTGGCGGCCTCAACGCCGTGATTCGAGCGGTGGTGCGGCGGGCCCGCGACTACGACATGGAAGTTTATGGCATCAAAGATGCGACGGCAGGGCTCATGGCTCGACCGGTGGAGGCGGAGCTGCTGGATGTGAAGCGGGTTTCCGGCATTTTGCGCTACGGCGGCACCATCTTGGGTACCGTGAACAAAGGCAACCCCTTCGCCTACCCTATGCCCGATGGCAGCTTGGTGGATCGCTCGGCAGAGGTGATCACCGGCTACCACCGGCTTGGGTTGGATGCCCTCATTGGGGTGGGTGGGGATGGCAGCTTGGCCATTCTCCGGCAACTGGCCCTGCAGGGGGATTGGAACTTTGTCGGGATCCCCAAGACCATCGACAACGATGTCGGTGCCACCGAGTATTCGGTGGGGTTCAACACAGCTCTGAGCGTGGCTGTGGAAGCCCTAGATCAGCTCACCTACACGGCCATCAGCCACAGCCGAGTCATGGTCATGGAGGTGATGGGGCGGGATGCTGGCCACATTGCCATCAGCGCTGGCATTGCCGGGGGGGCGCATGTGATTTTGATCCCGGAAATTCCCTACAAGCTGGAGAATGTCTGCAAAAGAATCCGCGACCGCAAAGAGCGGGGCAATAACTTCAGCATCGTGGTGGTGGCGGAGGCAGTTCGCACCGAGTCGGGGGAGCCGGTGACCTACACCAACAGCCTGGGGCAGTCTCTCTACGGCGGCATCGGCCATTACATCGGCAACGAGATCGCCCTGCGCACCGGCATCGAAACCCGGGTTATGGTTTTGGGCCACCTGCAGCGGGGAGGTACGCCCTCTCCTCTGGATCGCCTGCTGGGAGCAGCCTTTGGGGTGGCTGCTGTGGACTTGATCGCCCAAGGCAAATACGACCGCATGGTGGCCTGGCAAAATCGGCGGGTGGTGGATGTGCCCCTGGCAGAGGCCATCTCCCAGTATCGGCGGGTGGAGGTGGACGGGGCTTTGATCGCCACAGCCATTGGCTTGAATACCTATGTGGGCGAGGTGGATCCCCAGCTTTTGCGCAGCATTTCCCCCTGATCTTCCGGCAAAAAGGACACGTGGGCAGAGACGATCTTCCAGCCGATATCGGGGAACCTGTACCACATCTGGCTTTGGCGGCCCAAGCGAGGGATCCCGTTCACCGGACGGCGAAACTCTAAGGTGACCGAGCCGCAATCCGCCCCAAAGGTGACTACCTGCAAACGCAGCATCTCGCGGGCCAAATTCGTGGGAGGGCGCTGTTGGCGAAAAGCCTTGATCTCCTCTCCCCCGTAGAGATTTTCCCCCACCCCAAAGCGCACCACCTGGGGGCCATCCCAAAACAGGCGGTTCAGGGTGGGCACATCATTGCTCGTCAGGGCAGCTTCGTACTGATGGTAGAGTTCGGTTAGCTCTGCCACCACCTCGGGGCGATTGACCAGAGTCATGGGCCAGGCTCTTGTGCAGTCGAAATGGGCCTTGCCATCTTATCGGCTCAAGGAGCAGCAGGAGGTTCTAAAAGAACAGCGGGATCCCCCACCTTGCTCTGTCAGACAGCAGACAGCGGCAAGACATCTCCGGGTAGTCGGATCCAAGTCTAGGGGCTGAGAACGGCTTGCAAAGACCGCACATCGCAGTAGTACACCTGATGGCGGTGGGCATACCCCTTCAGCTCCACAGCCTGATGGGAGAAGCAGGCGGCTGCCTGCCCCAGCTGTTTGGCCAAGCAGGTATAGGTGTCCTGGCTGATCGCCAGGTCGGCGTTGAGGGTGCGGGTAGCGCTCTCGATGCGAAAGGCCAAATTCACCGTATCTCCCAGAGCCGTATATTCTTGGCGGGTGTTGTTGCCCACCTGGCGCACGATTGCCGAGCCTGTGTTGACCCCTGCCCCCAGACGAATGGGAGAAGGCAGCGGAAACTCACCGTTCAGCTGCTCGGTCATTTGAAACAGCTTCGCTATGGCCTGCAAAACCGACTTCACATCGAGGTGAATTCCCGGCACTTCCGTGCCCAGAGAAGCAGTGTTGGCTTGGGGCACATGGAACCAAACGGCCATAATCGCATCGCCAATGTATTTATCGACAGTGCCCCCGTACTGCTGAATGATATCCCCACCCCGCCGGAACCAATCGCCCATCACCTGGGAAAGCAGGCGCTCGTCCAGTTGTTGAGTCAGTTGTCCGTAACCTCGCACATCCACCACCGCCACCGAGATCAGCCAGCGGGTTTGTAAAACCAGGGTGTCCGAAGGCTTGGCCGCGGGGCTGGGTTCTGAGCTGGCCAGGGATCCGCTGTGGAACTCCAGCTGGGATTGTCCAAGGGTGAGGTGATCCCCATCCTGCAGCAGGGTGGGAATGCTGACGCGGCGATTGTTGACAAACGAGCCGTTGCGGCTGCCCAGATCAATGAGATAGATGCTGTTGTTGTCGAGGTATTGCAGCAGGGCATGTTGGCGCGAAACGCTGGGATCGCTCAAGACGATGGCGTTGTCTTCATCACGGCCTAGGGTCCAAGCGGTCGCTCCCGAGAGAACGTGTTTTCTTTGGCTGCCATCCGGCTCTTTTAAGATCACGTAGGGCGCGGCGGTGGCGGCAGATTCGCCTGTGACGCTCATGATGAGATGAATTCTAGACGCGACCACACTTTAATACGATACCCCGCTTGCCTTCGGTTGATGGGGGGTATCCGGGCTCGATTTCTGAGCCGCCTCTGCTGGGAGATGGAGGTCTGAGGATGGGCTTGGCGGGGGGCCAACCCGACCGATATCATTTTGTGTAGATACGTTAAGGCGTATGCTGGATCCCTCCCATCCCATTCCCGCTGAGCAACAGCCGCTCCGGCAATATGCAGAGCTGAGGGAAGCCTTTCCTTTTTCCTGGCCTGCTTTGGGGTGGATCCCTTACTTAAAACGAATCTTTGGGGTTTGGGGAGCTGTTGTGCTGGCGGTTTCCCCGCTGGTTTGGAGCAGCTTTGCCGGAGATTGGGGCCACTTTGTCTCTGGGTCGGTGCTGGGGGCCAATGTCTTGCTCGGCCTGGTGTTGCTCCATCTCTACTTGGGATGGGCTTATGTGCGGCGGCGCTTGGTACAAGCCCAGATTCCCTATGAAGAAAGTGGCTGGTACGATGGGGCGATGTATGCCAAGTCAGAAGAGGAGCTGGCTCAGCATCGGCTGATTGTCAGGTATCAGATTGATCCTGTGTTGCAGCGCCTGCGACGGAGCTTGTGGGGCGTAGTGGGCTTGAGTGGGTTGGTGGCCCTGCTGTGGCCTCTGGGGTAGGCAGTTGGTTGGCTGTTTTTAGGATCCCGAACAGTGCACATCACTTCTGATCTGGCTCAAACCTTGCGACCCACCGCTGTGGCCATCGGGAACTTCGATGGCTTGCATCTGGGCCATCAGAAGGTGCTGCAGCCGATTCGAGATTCTCTTCAGGGGGTACGTACTGTCCTCACCTTTCATCCCCATCCTCAAGAAGTCTTGACGAGGCGGCCTCAGCTGTTGCTCACTCCCCCTGCCGAAAAGCTGGATCTGTTGGCGCAAATGGGCTTTGAGCAGGTGGTACTGCTCCCCTTCACCCCTGCATTTGCCTGCCAGCCCCCCCAAGAGTTTATCCAAACGGTACTTGAACAGGGCCTGCGCGTTCGCCATCTCAGCGTCGGTTGGGATTTTTGCTTTGGTCACCGTCGCTCCGGCAACGCCCAAACGCTCCAGGCTTGGGGATCCGAGCGCTGCATTCCGGTGGAGGTGATCCCGGAGGCGAAACTGAACGGGGAACGGGTGAGCAGCTCTCGCATTCGAGCTGCCTTGGCGACTGGGGAGGTGTCCACCGCCGAAGCGCTCTTGGGTCGTCCTTACCGGCTAACGGGAGAAGTGGTGCAAGGGGATCAGCGGGGCCGACAACTGGGCTTTCCCACCGCCAACCTCCGCTTGCCTCCGGAGAAGTTTTTGCCCCGCGATGGGGTGTACAGCGTTTGGGTGGATGTGCCTGCTGCTGCGGCAGCTCTGCCTGGGGTGATGAACATCGGCCATCGGCCCACCTTTGCCGGTTTACAGCACACCGTCGAGGTGCATCTGCTGGATTGGACAGGAGATCTCTACGGGCAAGAGGTGCGGGTGGCGCTACGGGGCTTTATCCGCACAGAGCGGAGATTTCCCACGGTGGCAGACTTGGTTCAACAAATTCAGCAAGATTGCCAAACGGCTCGTCAGCAGTTGGGCTTGGCCGAGCAAGTGGGTATGGTCTAAAGAGATCTACCTCCTTTCTGAAGAGAGCTCGCAAGCACCGATGCTCACCCAGGCGCTGCTACCATCTCGCCAGTATTCTTTTTTCCAGATGGGGGCGTTGTGCTTGAGGGTGTCGATGGCAAATTGGCAGGCGGCAAACCCTTCGGCCCTATGGGGGGTGCCTACCGCCACCAAGACGCTGATCTCGCCAATGCGCAACTTGCCGATGCGGTGGTGGATGACCACGCTGTTGGCGTCTGGCCAGCGCTGCTGAATCTGTCGGGCAATGTCGGCGAAGACCTTCAGGGCCATGGGCTCATAGGCTTGGTATTCCAGGTAATCGACAGGGCGGCCATTGGTGTTGTCTCGAACGGTACCGCTCATCACCACCACGGCCCCATTGCCCGGATGGGAGGCCTCTTGGTGGACACGGTCGATGGATAGGGGAGCCAGGGTAATCTGGAAGGAAGTCTTCAGGACGGTCAGGAGATTCATGATGGCCCAATAAGGGATCCCCACAGCAATGCTATCGCTTCTGACCATTCCACCGTAGCTCCGTAGGTATCGCCCGTGTGTCCTCCCAACTGGCGGTAGATCCAGTAGCCCACGGCCCAAGCCCCCAGGGCGGATCCCAGCGTCCAGAGCAGCAAAGGGGGCCAAGCCAAGATCCCAGCCCAGCCCAACCCCCCGGTGATGGCCAGCACAAGCAGAGTGCCCGGCCACAGGGATCCCGGCAGGGAAGTGGAGTCTTTGAGGAAGCGGGCGGATCCCTGCTCGCGCAGATAGGGGTACAGGGCAATGGCGAGCAACTGGCCCCAACGCCCCCAGGCGGGCACCAGCAGCAAGAGGGGCCAAGCTCGAACGCTGCTCAGGGCAGCAAATTTCAGCAGCAGCAGCAGCACCAAGGCCAGTACCCCATAGGCCCCGGTGTGGCTATCGCTCATCACCTGCAGACGGCGACGGGATCCCTGCAAGTCAGATTTTTGTCCATCCTCAGTTGACCGTTCCGGATCCCCTTTGTAAGGATTCTTGTGGACATTGATCGCCAAGCCATCGGCAGTATCGGCCACCCCGTCCAGGTGCAGCCCACCGGTCAAGAGAACCCACAGGGCCAAGAGCAAAGCGGCCCGCACCGGATTGGGGAAAATCTGCAACAGGATCCCAGCCAGGGAGAGGATCCCGCCCAGCAACACACCTACCCCTGGCAGCCAGGCGGCAATGCCCTCAAACGGCAAGTCTCCGACCCACCCCAGAGGCAGGGCCGTGTAGAAAGTCAAGGCTGCCCAGAAGCGCCGCAATCGCTCAGTCCTTGAGTCTGTGTAAAGGGATCCGCCAATCCAGCCCTCTGGGAGAGAAAATAGGAATCCTTGCGAACGGTGCGCCCCACCACAATGGTGAGCTTGACAATGGTGAGCTTGGCCACCAAAGCTCCGATGGCGCACACCGCGGCCAACACCAGAAAGAGGGCTGCTTTTTCAGAAAGACTGGGATCCGCGGAGTCTGGTTCGAGTTCATGCTGAAGATCCTCCATCGCGCGGGTTGGCAGTTCCAACTCAGTCTGCCTTAGGGGGCCGGGAACTCTCTTGGATCCCTTGCCCCGGCTCTCCCTGAGAGCTAGAAGGAATGGGCCCCAGAGTCACCGGATGTATTCCTTCAACACGCTGTTGCGGTTGGGGTGGCGCAACTTGCGCAGAGCCTTAGCCTCGATCTGCCGGATTCGCTCACGGGTGACATTAAAGATCTGGCCGATTTCCTCCAGAGTTTTCATGCGGCCATCATCCAAGCCGTAGCGCAACTTCAACACATCCCGTTCGCGGGCGGTGAGGGTTTCCAAAACGCTTTCCAGATCTTCTCTGAGCAAGACTTTGGCCACCCGATCCTCCGGCGTCTCCCCATCCGACTCGATAAAGTCTCCCAGCCGAGAATCCTCTTCCTTGCCGATGGGGGTTTCCAAAGAGATGGGAAGCTGGGCCGACTTGGCGATAAAGCGCAACTTCTCGATGGTGATCTCCATGCGGGTGGCGATCTCCTCTTCGGTGGGCTTGCGGCCCAATTCCTGGGAAAGCAACTTGGTTACCTTTTTGATGCGGGAGATCGTCTCGTAGAGGTGGACAGGCAGGCGAATGGTGCGGGATTGGTCGGCAATGGCGCGGGTGATGGCCTGTCGAATCCACCACGTCGCATAGGTGGAGAACTTGTAGCCCTTCTCGTGGTCGAATTTCTCGGCTGCCCGAATCAGGCCCAGGGATCCCTCCTGAATCAAATCCTGAAAAGACAGGCCCCGGTTCATGTACTTTTTGGCGATGGACACCACCAAACGCAGATTAGACTGCACCATCTTTTCTTTGGCCCGCCGCCCCCGATGCAACCGCCGCCGAAACTCCGGCAAGGACATCTTGACCTCTTCTGCCCAGAGGGTGTCCGGCACCTCTTCTGGGTCTGACCAGAGGCCCATACGCTGAAAAACGGCCTCGCGAGCGCGCTCTAGCTCCAGCAGATCGGCAATTTTTCGGGCTAGCTCGATTTCTTCATCGGCCCGCAGCAGCCGAATACGCCCAATTTCCTGTAAGTAGACCCGGATAGAGTCATCGGTGTAGGGCTTTTTCTTACTGGCCGCCTTGCGCTTTGAGCGACCTTTGGCACCGGTAGCGGCAGTCTCTCCATCCTCCTCTGCTGCCTCTTCGTCGTCGTCATCCTCATCAAAAGCATCAGTGTCACCGGTATCCAGTTCGCTCTCGAGGGTATCTGTCTCGGTGTCCAACTCCAGGGCGCTGGAAGGTGGATTTTCCAGATCCGGTTCGAGAAGAGCTGTTTTACCCGATTTCACCAATTCCTTTGCTTGAGCCATGCTGAGTTCCTCGTGATCCTAATCACAGACAACTAAAGGTGACTAAGGGAGCTTAGACGCCAAAGGGAGAGGAGCAAGTTGCAGCTCTGCTGCATCCCACAACGCCAGAGTGAGGGAGCCGATATCCGCAAGCCAAAGCCTGACTTGCCCTAGGCCAGCCTGCCCGCTTCTGAATAACCGATTGCTCGGGTCAATCTGGAAGCAGATATCGCTCATGGAGCTCAACTGAACTGGCGCAAGACTCGTCTTGATGGACGGGGCCTCTCGAGGTGGCGAAAGGTGGATCTTTCTCTTCGTCGATCCTGCGACGGAGTGCGAGGCACTTTACCAAGGGGACGGAACATTCAGCACCTCAACCACTCCAACCTGCGAGGAGAAGATCGCTCTACAGCAGGCGGCAAGTGACCCTGGGAGGAACACTTGCGAGCAACTGTAGCCGTTCACACCAAAACGTCTTCCCTAAATTAGCCCGACCTGGGGGAAACAGCAACGGGGCAGGCAAAGAAAATGTTAAATTCACCTCAACAATGGCCAGAATGGAAGCCCTGGCCAGGGATCCATCCTTCGGCCTAGTCCGAGCAAATGGCTCGATGCTAACTTAAATCAAACTCTAGGTCGATGACACCCTGCCTGACTTTGACTTCTATGACCCATCCCTTCCTGCAGCATCTCCAGGAACGTGTGATTGTCTTTGATGGGGCGATGGGATCCTCCCTCCAGGCCCAGAACCTGACGGCAGCGGATTTTGGTGGGCCGGAGCTGGAGGGTTGCAACGAGATGCTGGTGCTGACCAAGCCGGAGGCGGTGGAGCGGGTACACCGCGGCTTTCTGGAAGTGGGGGCCGACGTTGTTGAGACCAATACCTTTGGGGCCACCTCCATCGTTTTGGCCGAGTACGGGATCCCGGAAAAAGCCTACGAGCTGAACGTGGCAGCAGCCCGTTTGGCCAAGCGGGTAGCAGCCGAGTTTTCGACGCCGGAAAAGCCCCGTTTTGTGGCCGGCTCCATCGGCCCCACCACCAAGCTGCCCACCCTGGGGCACATCAGCTTTGATGAGATGCGGGCTGCCTACGAGGAGCAGGTGCAGGGGCTAGTTGACGGTGGGGCGGATCTGCTGATCATCGAGACCTGCCAGGACATTTTGCAGACCAAGGCGGCCCTGGTGGCCGTGCAGCAGGAGTTTGCCCGACGCGGGATCCGCCTGCCGGTGGTGGTGTCCCTGACCTTTGAGGTGCAGGGGACAATGCTGGTGGGCACGGAGATCGGGGCGGCCCTGGCCATCCTGGAGCCCTATCCCATCGATGTGCTGGGCCTCAACTGTGCCACTGGCCCCGACAAAATGGTGGAGCACATCCGCTACCTCTCTCGGCATTCCCCCTTTCCCATCTCCTGCATTCCCAACGCCGGCCTGCCGGAAAACATCGGCGGCAAAGCCCACTACAAGCTCACGCCGGAGCAGTTGCGCTTCCACCTGGAGCATTTTGTGCGGGATCTGGGGGTAGCGGTGGTGGGAGGGTGTTGCGGCACCCGTCCCGAGCACATTGCCGCCTTGGTGGAAGCCGTGCAGGGGTTGCGGCCCAAACGTCGTAGCATCGAACGGATCCAGGCTGCTGCCTCGATTTATGCCCCTCAGCCCTACCTGCAGGACAACTCGTTTTTAATCATCGGCGAGCGCCTCAACGCCAGCGGCTCCAAAAAGATGCGGGAGCTGCTTAATGCCGAAGACTGGGATGGCCTGGTGGCCCTGGCCCGCGAGCAGGTGCGGGAGGGATCCCATGTGTTGGATGTCAACGTGGACTATGTGGGCCGGGATGGGGTGCGGGATATGCGGGAGCTGGTGTCCCGGCTGGTCACCCAAATCCAAATCCCCCTGATGCTGGACTCCACCGATTGGCAAAAGATGGAAGCGGGCCTCAAGGTGGCGGGGGGCAAATGTCTGCTCAACTCCACCAACTACGAAGACGGGGAAGAGCGCTTCTTCAAGGTGCTGGAGCTAGCTAAAACCTACGGCGCCGGGGTGGTCATCGGCACCATCGACGAAGAGGGCATGGCCCGCACCGCCGACAAGAAGTTCCAGATTGCCGAGCGGGCCTATCGCCAGGCGGTTGAGTACGGGATCCCGCCCTACGAGATTTTCTTTGACCCCCTGGCTTTGCCCATTTCCACCGGCATCGAGGAAGACCGTAGCAACGGAGCAGCCACCCTGGAGGCCATCCGCCGTATCCGCCAGGCTTTCCCGGAGACCCACATTCTCTTGGGCATTTCCAACATCTCCTTTGGGCTCTCGCCGGCAGCCCGCGTGGTGTTGAACTCGGTGTTTTTGCACGAGTGCCGCGAGGCCGGCCTGGATGCCGCTATCGTCAGTGCCGCCAAGATCCTGCCCCTGAACAAGATCCCCGAAGAGCAGCAGCAGGTGTGTCGGGATTTGATCTGGGATCGGCGGCAGTTTAACGCCGTTCGCGTTAGCGGGACGGAGTCCTCGGGCATTTGCACCTACGATCCCCTGGCGCGGCTGACGGAGCTGTTTGCGGGAGTTTCCAGCCAAGAGCTGCGGGCAGCCAGATCCCTGGCCACGCTGCCTCTGGAGGAGCGCCTGCGGCGGCACATCATTGACGGGGAGCGGATTGGCCTGGAGGAGACCCTGGCGGAGGCACTGCAGAAATATCCTCCCCTGGAGATCATCAACACCTTTTTGCTGGATGGCATGAAAGAGGTGGGGGAGCTGTTCGGTGCCGGCAAGATGCAACTGCCCTTTGTGCTGCAGTCGGCAGAAACCATGAAAGCGGCGGTGAAATACCTGGAGCCCTTCATGGAAAAGGTGGGAGGGGAAGTGTGCAAAGGCACTCTTTTGATTGCCACCGTCAAGGGGGATGTCCACGATATTGGCAAAAACTTGGTGGACATCATCCTCACCAACAACGGCTACAGGGTAATTAACTTGGGCATCAAGCAGCCGGTGGAAAACATCATCGAAGCCTATGAAAAGAGCAAGGCCGACTGCATTGCCATGAGCGGCCTGTTGGTAAAATCCACCGCCTTTATGAAGGAGAATTTGGAGGTGTTTAACGAGCGGGGCATCACGGTTCCCGTCATTTTGGGAGGGGCTGCCCTCACCCGCCGCTTTGTGGAAGAAGACTGCCGCAAGACCTACAAAGGCCAGGTGATCTATGGCCGCGACGCCTTTACTGATCTGAACTTTATGGATCGGCTGATGCAGGCCAAGGCTGCTGGCCGCTGGGACGACCGGCTGGGTTTTCTGGATGACTTGGAGCAGGGATCCCCCTCTGCCAATGGCCAGAAAGAGGCTTCTTGGGTTCCAGAGGAAACGGATCCCAGCCTGCCCCCTGCGGAGACCACCGTGGGAGCTGCTCCCGCCCTCACCCTCTCCGAGTCCCAAGACACCCGCCGCTCTGAAGCCGTTGCCCTCGAGACCGAACGGCCTATCCCGCCCTTCTGGGGATCCCAGGTTCTCACCTCAGATCAGATCCCTTGGCCGGAAGTCTTCTTCTACATCGACAAGCAAGCCCTGGTGGCCGGACAATGGCAGATTCGCAAGCCCCGCGACCAGTCGGCAGAGGAGTTTGCCGAGTTTATCGCCACCCAGGTGGATCCGGTGATCGAGCGCTGGAAAGAGCGGATCCTGGCAGAAGATCTGCTGCACCCCCAGATTGTCTACGGCTATTTCCCGGCCCAGGCAGAGGGGAACACTTTGATCCTCTTCGACCCGGCCAGCTTCCCCGAGCTGTTTTCCCTGGAGCCAGGCTCCACCACCTATTTCCAACTGCCCACGGTGGAGCGCCCGCAACTCTCTCCAGGGGTGCGGGAATTGGCCCGCTTCACCTTCCCCCGCCAAAAAACCGGCCACCGCTACTGTATCGCCGACTTCTTCGCCGCTCGCTCCACAGGATTGGTGGATGTTTTCCCCATGCAGGCGGTCACGGTAGGGGCAGAAGCCACCGCCTATGCCCAGCGCCTGTTTGCCGAAGGCCAGTACACCGACTACCTGTATTTCCACGGCCTGGCTGTGACCCTGGCGGAAGCCCTGGCGGAATGGTGCCATGCCCGCATCCGGCGGGAGCTGGGGTTCGGCCACGAAGATAGCCCCGACATCCGCAAGATCCTGCACCAGGGCTATCGGGGATCCCGCTACAGCTTCGGCTATCCCGCCTGCCCAAACATCGCCGACCAACGGATTCTGCTGGAGCTGCTCCAGGCCGAGCGCATTGGCCTCACCATGGACGAAAGCGATCAATTGGATCCGGAACAGTCCACCACCGCCATCGTTGCTTACCATCCGGCAGCCCGCTACTTCAACACTTAGGCTTAGGCCCTCATCTCCAACCTCTCTCAGGGGGAGAGGGGGAACTGTCGAGAACGGCTAGCGGGATCCCAGGCGGGAGCGGCTGTTCGCGTCAGCGGTGCGGAGCACTCCGCAGGGGGAAGCCAACGACCAAGATCAAGGTAACCAGAATGATCAAGGTGGAGAGGGCATTGATTTCCGGGGTAACTCCTCGTCGCGCCGTGCTGTAGATCAAAATTGGCAAGGTCAGGCTCTCCGGCCCACTGGTAAAAAAGGAGATGACAAAATCATCTATCGAAAGGGTAAAAGCCAGCAAAGCGGCAGCTTGGATCCCTGGCATGGCCAAGGGCAAGGTGACATAGCGTAGCTTTTGCCAGGTGTTTGCATAGAGGTCATAGGCTGCTTCTTCCAGGGCGGGATCCAAAAGTTGGAGACGGCTGCGCACCACAATAGCCACAAAAGCAATCTGAAACGTAATGTGGGCCAAGATCATCGTCCCCAGGCCCAGCTCAAAGAGGCCCGTGTAAAAGCGCACAAACTGGTAGAACAGCAGCAGCGCGATGGCCATCACAATATCGGGGACGATCACCGGCAACAGCATCAGCCCCTGCAGGATCTTTTTACCGGGGAAGCGATAGCGATACAGCCCATAGCCCAGCAGGGATCCCAGCAGCGTGCTGACCAGCGTGCTGACCAACGCCAGGACGAGGGTATTTTGCGTCGCCTGCCAGATCGAGGCATTCCGAAAGAGAGCCAAGTACCAATCGAAGGTAAAGCCCGTCCATACCAGCCCAAAGCGGGCGCGGTTAAAGGAATAGACCGCAATAAGCAGAATTGGCAGGTAGAGAAAACCATAGATGGCGTAGCTCACGCCCCGCAGCCAGCTAGGTATCCTTGCCAACATTCGCGTGTGCTATCTCAGTTGTCTCTATCCCACTGTAGAGCAGACCGCCAAAATTGCAGCAACTCCCTAGGCTTTATACACCCGCCTACAACCCTGTCCATCACGCTAAAGTCCGTTATCAATGGGATATCAATGTGAGGTTATCTGTGGCTGGATTTGTTGAATTGATGATGGGATCCCTGAAGCTGTAAAGACGGCAATCAAAGAACGTGAGCCAAACGAAATGTTTTGCTGTTCGCGTTAGGGGGACGGAGTCCTTGCCTTATTCGGGCAACCCGATACCTGTGACTGGGAAATTGGCAGCACAGGCATTCCCCAACGCCGGCAGTGGGCACTTCCGCGAGGATTGCTAAACTTAGGCTCGGAGTGGTGTGAAAAAGCTGCAACCCATGCCCAAAAGCAGTTCTGGTCGTGTTCGAGATAAAGCAAAATCCAGAGGAAGCGCACGCCAAAGCTAAGGTTATGTCTTGGCTCGGTGGTCGCCTCAGCAGCAGGGAGTCCAAACTGCTGCGGTGGGGCAATACGGCCTACTGGGAGGCGGCTGGGCTGATGTTGCTAGGGATCCTGCTGATCGTTTATCGCTGGCGGGGCACCCTGCTGATGTTGATCAATCCCGGCTACGTGAATGTGGCGCTGTTGGCCGGGCTGTGTCTGTTGGGCTTGGGGATTGGCCGTTGGCGAGGAGCCAAAGTTGCCTCTTCTGAAGTCCATGCCTCACTATTGGGGCCGCGGCTGGGCGCAGGACTGTTGATCCTGACGGCCCTGCTGGGGTTTTGGGTCGAGCCACGCCCGCTCTCCAGCCAAACTGCCCTCAACCGAGGGGTATCTCCCTATCTGGGGGTATCTCGTAGCCAGCCGCAGGCTTTTCGCCCCAAGCTCGACCCCCGTCAGCGTACTCTGCTGGACTGGGTGCGCACCTTGGATGTTTACCCGGATCCCTACACCTATGAGAACCAGCCGGTGCGGGTGCAGGGGTTCGTCATTCCCGACGAGCGACCCGACCACTTTGTTATTGCCCGGTTTTTGGTTAGCTGCTGTGCTGCCGATGCTTACCCTGTGGGCTTGCCGGTGCGCTGGCCAGAGGCAGAGCAGTTAACTGCCGACAGTTGGCTGCGTCTGGAGGGGCGCATGGCCGTGGAGCAGCGGGATGGCCAATCTCAGTTGGTAATCGCTGCCGAGCAGGTGGAGCCGATACCGGTGCCGCCAAACCCCTATGCCGACGAATAAGAGCAGGCGCTTAGATATCGGTTTAGATATCGGTTTCGCTCAGCTTAGCGCTCAGGTAATCGAAGGGCTCGGCCACAAAGCTGTAGTCTTCGCCGGAGCCAAGCAGCTCCAGGGTGCGGGTTTTCATGTTTTGAATGCCAATCACCGTCGGGGCGATGGGCACACCGAGGGAGTTGTAGGTCTCCCGTAAGCCGGCCAAGACTCGCTCATCCAAAATGCTGTTGTCGGCAGCCACCAGCGCGTAGGAAGCGTAGCGCAAGAAGTAGTCCATATCCCGCAAACAGGTGGCATAGCGGCGGGTGGTGTAGGCGTTGCCTCCCGGACGAATGAGATCTGGCACCTGGGCGAACATGGCCGCAGCAGCCGTTTTGACGATATCCACTGAGTTGAGATTGATCACGTTCACGGCCTTGATGCGCCGCAGCCCCGAGTCATAAAAAGCCTTGAGCGCATCCATTGCCTCCCGATCCAAGTAGCGGCCCGTCAGGTCGTAGGTTTTGATCAGTGTGGTTACGGCATCCCGCATATCCCCAGCTCCATTCTTGTGACTTTATTTTGTAAAGTAGCTTGAGATGAAAAAATGAGAAGAGATTTTGCCGGACAACATCCAAAGGTCAACCTTGGAAAATCGAGCCAGAGCCCGGCAACGGCGACGCTTCAGGCTCCCCTTCGCCCTCAGAAGTTTAGCATGCAGGGGTTTCTTTCCCACTTCCCTCTGAGACAATGGCCAATGTTGTTACGAAAATGTAACCTTTCTGCAACACTCTAGGGATCCGGCGACAACACCCGCAGCGGCTTGAGCTGACCTGCCTGACCGTACCCCAAGCCCAAAAACTTGCCCGCCTCGTCCAGCACCCGCAAAGTAGGGGCATCGACAACAGGCCGGTCGAGGGGAATGGCCTGACCCTGCAGCCACTGCTTCGCTTCGGCGGAAGAGAGCTGTACCGCACCCCAATCGGCAAATCCCCACTCGATGGGCAGCAGGGCAGCAGCGGGATCCCCGGATCCCTGCCATTTCTCCAGGGGCAGGCTTTCTGCGATGCGAAAGGGGCCACTTTGCAGCCGTCGCAGCCGGCTCATCAGCCCTCCACAGCCCAATCTTTCCCCCACATCGCGGGCAAGGGCACGAATGTAGGTGCCGGGGCCACAGGCAACTTCCAGATCCACTTCCGGAAAGTCTCCGGCTCGCCAGCCCAGGACCCGCAGTTGCCGAATGACCACCCGTCGCGGCTCCAACTGGAGTTCCGCAGCCTCCACGCCGGCACGGGCCAACTGGTAGAGCTTTTTCCCCTGGCGCTTAAGGGCGCTGTAGAGGGGCGGCACCTGCCAGATCTCGCCGGTAAACTCCCGCAAGCACTGCTCTACCTGCTCGCGACTCAACCCAGGACAAGGGGATCCCACCCGGATCTGCCCTTCGGCATCGTCGGTGTCGCTGCGCTGTCCCAATCGGAAGGTTGCTTGATACACCTTATCCCCCGACAAAAACGACAAAAAGCGTGTCGCTCGCCCCACCGCAATCGGCAAAACCCCCGTTGCCGCCGGATCCAAGGTGCCCCCATGCCCCACCTTGCGGGTGCGCAAGACCCGCCGCACCACTGCCACACAGTCGTGGGAGGTGAGCCCCGCCGGCTTGTCCAGGTTGAGAAAGCCCTCCAGGGATCCCATGCCAGGCATAATATGCATCAACAGTTAAGATTTGTAACTGAGCTGCCCCAGCGCTTAACATGGGGTTAACTTCCGTCTCCAAGTTTGAAGCACCTATGGCTCAGTCTGACCTGTTCTTTCAGCCTATCTGGCAACGCCTCCTGATGATTGCCCCCTTTTTCCTGTGGGGCTCGGCGATGGTGGTGATGCGAGATGCCCTCTCCGAGACCACCCCCCTCTTCATTGCCATTCTGCGGTTGTTGCCGGCAGGGATCCTGGTTCTGGCCTTTCGGCTCTGGCAGGGGCGGGGTTCTGCGTCTCACGCCTGGCATCCCAGAGGGCTGCGCGGCTGGCTATGGGTGTTGGCGTTTGCGCTGGTGGACGGCACTTGTTTTCAGGGATTTTTGGCCCAAGGGCTGAAAGAGACAGGGGCGGGCCTGGGATCCGTGCTCATTGACTCGCAGCCGCTGGCGGTGGCTCTGATGGCCACCTGGTTTTACCGCGAGCGGATGGGATCCCTAGGCTGGCTGAGCCTGGGGCTGGGAGTTTTCGGCATTGGCCTCATCGGCCTATCCGGCGAGGGATCCCTGCAGTTGGGGGCCGGCGTCGTTTGGATGTTGATGGCCTCCCTGTCGATGGCCATCGGCACCGTGATGATGCCCAAGGTGGCGGAGGTAGCGGATCCGGTGCTGGCGACGGGCTGGCACATGGTGTTGGGCAGCCTGCCCTTGATCCTGCTGTCGGGACTGACGGAGACTCAGCAATGGCAACACCTGAGCGGAACCCACTGGCTGGGCCTCCTCTACGCTTCGGTGATGGGGAGCGCCTTGGCCTATGCCCTCTTCTTCTATTTCGCCTCCCAGGAAAACCTCACCGAGTTCAGTTCCCTGACCTTCCTCACCCCCATCTTTGCCCTGCTGTTTGGCAGCACCTTTCTGGGGGAATCGCTGACGCGGCTGCAATGGCTGGGAGTGGGCATCACTCTGGTCTGTGTGTACTTGATTAACCACCGGCAAGAATGGCAGGAGCGCCTCCACCTGGGCTGGAAAGGGATCCTCTCAGAGCTGGGTTTAGACTGGCTGGTGAGCGCCTTGAGCACCGTCGAGATCCGCGATGGCAACCCCGACTGATCAAAGCTTGGGCAGGGATCCCTTAGGGGGGCAAGAACCCCATGGCCTCTCTCACCCTTTGTAGCGTTTGCTCGGCGATGGCCCGGGCCTTAGCGGCATTCTCCCGAATCAGAACGAGCAGGTGGTCGGGGTTGCTCCACAGTTCCCGGTAGCGCTGCTGAATGGGCTCCAGGGCAGCGATGATGCTGTCGGCGAGGAGGGGCTTGAACTGCCCCCACCCCATCTCGGCACACTCAGCCGCCACCACCTCCTTGCTTTTGCCGGAGGTGAGCATGTAAATCGTCAACAAATTGTGGGCTTCGGGACGAGCCGGATCGTCAAAAGTAATGCCCCGAATGGGGTCGGTCTTGCATTTTTGGATCTTCTTGCGGATGGTATCTGGGTCATCCAGCAGATGGATACGGCTGAAATCCGAGGGATCCGACTTGGACATCTTGCGCGTACCATCGGTCAAGCTCATTACCCGCGCCCCCTCCGGACGAATCAGGGCCTCTGGGATCAGAAACACCTCTCCAAAACGGTCATTGAAGCGGCGAGCGATGTCCCGACACAGCTCAATATGCTGCCGCTGATCCTCCCCCACTGGCACATACTTGGGTTGGTAGAGCAAAATATCCGCCGCCTGCAAAATCGGGTAGCTGAACAAGCCAACGCTGGTCTCCTCTCCCTGTTTTTCTTTCTTCTCCTTGTATTGGATCATGCGCTCCGCCCAGTTCATGGGGGTGATGGTGTTGAACAGCCAGGCCAGCTCCGTATGGGCAGGCACGTGGGACTGGACGAATAGCACGCAATGCTCCAGGCTGAGACCGCAGGCCAAATAAAGGGCAAACAGCGAACGGGTTCGCTCCCTCAGCAGCTTAGGATCCTGAGGGACGGTGATGGCGTGTTGATCGACGATGCAAAAAAAGTTCTCGTAGTGCTCCTGCTCGGCCACCCAGTTTTTAATTGCCCCCAAGTAGTTGCCCAAATGCAGTTCGCCAGAGGGCTGAATGCCAGAAAGGGTGCGCGGCTTGGCCATAGGGAAAGCAGATCTCAAACGCCAACAAGACGGAGGACAAGAGCAAGGAAAGTCTTTTTCAGGATATCAAGAGAGGCGCAACCCGTTGGTTCATGATGGAAAAAAGACGCCCAACCCCACACCATGTCAGACTCTGAACCCGAACTGTTGCGTGCTGCCAACCACTATGTGCTGCTGATACCGGGCTTGCCGGAGCAATTTCTCAGCCCTGAGGAATTGCAGGAGTTTCTCGTGCGGCTGTTGCAGGAGCATCCCCACCTGGTGGATGCAGATCTGGCCCGCTATCCCACCCCTCAAGCGCAGGCACAGCGGCTGATCGACACCGCCTGTGAGATCGAAGTTTCCCCCGGCGAAACCGTGCAGTGGCATCCTGTGCGCCTGAGCAAGCGCTCCTCGACACGGTCTTAACAGGCTCGGAAGTTCCTTGGCCAAGCCGTTCGCAGCCTCGTTGCAGCAGCGTTGCAGTTCCCCTGCCGTAGCCTGAGACAGAGCCCTCATGGAGTTGTGTTTCGGATCCCGCCTTGGGCGTGATACAACGCAAGAAAGAAATCCTGAGTTCTAAGTTCTAAAAGAGGTCAGCCATGCCGCGCAGCATGAAGAACGACAACTTCATTGACAAAACCTTTACCGTCATGGCCGATCTGATCCTGAAGCTGCTGCCAGGGGTGAGTTCTGAGCAAAAGAAAGCCTTTGCCTACTACCGGGATGGCATGGCCGCTCAGAGCGAAGGAGAATATGCCGAGGCCCTAGAAAACTACAGAGAAGCCCTTGCCCTGGAGCAAGGGGAAGAAGACCGCAGCTACATCCTCTACAACATGGGCCTGATCTACCAGAGCAACGGCGAACTGGACAAGGCTCTGGAGTACTATCACCAAGCTCTGGAGTTGAACCCAAGACTTTGCTCTGCTCTGAACAACATTGCCGTGCTGCTGCACCACAAGGGCGAGCTGAGCCTGCAAGCCGGGGATGAGGAAACAGCAGAGTCCCTGTTCGACGAGGCTGCCCAGTACTGGGTTCGGGCCATTCGCATTGCCCCCAACAACTACATCGAGGCCCAAAACTGGCTGAAAACCACCGGGCGCGCCAACCTGGAGGTGTACTGAGCTTTCCTGCAGAAGGACTCCGTTCCGTTAACGCGAACGGTTGATCTCGGCTACCCTGGGCTAAGTCAAGTCGATAATCTGGGAGCCGGAGGAGAGGATGCTGAAACGGGAAGAAGTCCAACATGTTGCTCACTTGGCTCGTCTGGAGCTAACCGAAGAGGAGGAGATCCAGTTCACAGAGCAGCTAACAGACATCTTGGCCTACGTGGAGCAACTGAAGGAGCTGGACACGGAGGGGGTAGAGCCCACCTTTCACGTCCTGGACATGGAACTGCCCACCCGCCCCGATGAAGTCGAGCCCTACCCGGATATCGAAGGGATCCTGGCCAACGCCCCTGACCGGGCAGACATGTTCTTCAAGGTGCCCCGCATTTTGGAAGGGGAAGACTGACATGGGTCGGCAGGGATTCGAACCCTGGGCCAATCGGTTAAAAGCCGAGTGCTCTACCGCTGAGCTACCGACCCAAGTTTGCAGCTTCGTCATATTAGCAAAGCTTCTGTCACATTCGCAAAGGTTCTGGCCGTATCCCCAAAAATCTTGCTATGCTGGACTCAAGTCAACCCTGGGGCTGTAACGGTTTCGACGGGGTGGCGAACATGGGTTCATGAGGCAGGTCGGGATTGAGCTTATCCCGTTACCACCAGGCTCAAAAAAGTACGTGCGAACAACGTCGTACCCTTTGCTCGTAAAGCAGCTGCTTTGGCTGCCTAAGGCTCAGTAACCGAAAACTTACTCTGAGCTCGAGGATCTGCTCACGACCCCGTTAAGTGGGCGGATCACAACCCCAACGGGTGCAGCTCTCTACTCTGGCTCCGTCGAGGGAGAGACTAAGATTAGGCGGAGAACTCCCATCGCCGGGATCCAAACGGCGATCCCCGCCTCGAGGGTCAAAGAGGCTAAACCTGTGAATGAGTGATCCCTCAGTACCCATCTCGGACACGGGTTCGACTCCCGTCAGCTCCATCTCCCAGCAGTTAACTACGAGCCAAAAACTGCCAGCTTTCAGCCATGCCCTAGGAGCAGATCCTGCTCAGTTTCTAAAGGTTTTACGGAGCGTGGGCGAGTTTGATGACAAGGTGCCGGTTTTTGTCCACCGCAACCCAGCCCTGCTGACGAAAGCGGTTTAGGAGACGGGTAATGGTGACCCGGGTAGTGCCGATGGCATTGGCCAAGTCCTGGTGGGTAAGGCGCACTTGCAGGCGCACCCCTGTTGCAACCGGGGATCCCAGCTCCACAGCCAAAAGGGAGAGCAACTGGCGCAGCCGATCCTCTACCCGCCGCCGTCCGGCCAAGGCAAGCAATGCTTCGGTTTGGCGCAGCCGACGCACCACCTGCTTGAGCAGCCCTTGACTCAGGATCTCTGAGGCTTCCACCTCTGCTGCCGGCAGCCGCAGCACATCAACTGCCGTCAAAGCCTTAGCTTGGTAGGGATCCAGCATCGTCAGAGGGGATCCCAGGGGCATGGAGGGGCCGGCAAACCCCAACAACGCCTCACCGCCATTGGGATAGAGGGTGGTCAACTGTACCACGCCCCGACAGACGATCACCCATTCATCAGGAAACAGAGGGATAACCTGGCCGGGAGTGTAGGGGGATAAACTGCGGCTTCGGTAGAGGTCTTCTAGCAGCTGGCGCTCCCGTGTGGACAGGCCGGCAGCAAAATGGCTAGGCATCGCTTCAGGCATAGGCTGGCTCCGCTAGGGAAACTGGGCGCACCGGTCGTTGGGCTCCCTTCTGCAAACCAACAGCAATGGGCTGGCCGTCAATGCTGAGGTGGGGGCGAGAGATAAGTGTTCCCGACAACACCTTAGCGCTTGCCTTCCAGCCTGAGGTAAAGGCAAAGTTATGCACAGGTTAAGTGTGGCTGCCTCGAGAGAAGAGACAAAAGGAGAACCCGGCAAAGCTGCAGGGATCCGGATCCGGTAGGATCGGAAGCAGGGTGCTCCGCACCGCCGACGCGAAAGTGTTCAAGCCCTCAGGAGATCTGTCGTGACGCTGATGGTTCGTGTGATTACCCCCGACCGCACGGTTTGGGATGCCCCCAGCGAGGAAGTGATCCTCCCTGCCACTTCGGGCCAATTGGGCATTCTCACTGGGCACGCCCCCCTCTTGACCGCCATCGGCAATGGCGTTATGCGGGTCAAAGCCGATGGAAAGTGGTTGGCCATTGCGGTCATGGGCGGATTTGCAGAAGTCGAAAATAACGAGGTAACCGTCCTGGTCAACCGAGCAGAGCGGGGTGAAAAAGTGGATAAGGCAGCGGCTCAGGCCCTCTTGGACGAAGCAAGCAAAGTTTTGAATACCAGCAGCGACAAGCAAGAGCGCTTGCAAGCCAAGTTGGATCAACAGCGAGCCAGGGCCTTGATCCAAGCTGCCGAGATGGGCAGCAAGACTGGAAGCTGACCCTGTCCCGGCGCGGGATCTGCAGATGGAGCTCAAGCTGCAGGAGAGATGGAGGGGCTGAGGCGCAGCCAGGGGGCCATTTTCGATCTTTGGGGATTGGCTTTGTTAGCTAGACCGGCGGGAAGCCCCGCCTTCTGTTAGTGACTAGTGGCTGGTCACTATCCACTCACCACTATCCAGGGTGAGGGTCGGGATAAAAGGCGAGGACACGATGCTTCGTCCTTACTGGTGCTATGACCGGCGTAGCAGGATTTTATACCCTCATCATGAGAACTGCTTACCAGTATCGCTTACGCCCTACTTCTAGCCAAGTTGCTCTGATGGACCAATGGCTAGACTTGTTACGCAAGCAGTACAACTACCGCTTGGCAGAGCGCTTTGCGTGGTGGGAACACAATCGCTGTGATAGCAATGCTTGTCCCTTAATCTGTCACTTGCCTGAGCTGAAAGACAAGCCCGATTTCTACTCCCAGAAACGGGACTTGGTGAGCACGAAAGCCCTGTTTCCGGAGTACAGAGCAGTCCATTCGCAAGTCCTGCAAAACTGCATAGAGCGAGTGCACAAAGCATTCGACCGGTGGCTGAAGGGGGACGGTAACGGCAAGCGGGCAGGGAAACCCAGATTTAAGGGAGCTGGGCGGTATCGCTCCTTCAGTTTCCCCCCGATGCAACAGGACTGCATTTGCGGGCAGTTTATCCATCTGCCCAAAATCGGTGCTGTTCGGATAATTCAGCACCGTCCTTTGCCTGACGGTTTTGTCATCAAGACTGCTACCATCACCCACAAGGCAGACGGGTGGTATGTGACCTTGAGCCTGCAAGATTCGTCCGTCCCTGAGTTTACTCCTGAGTCTGCAACGCTGGAAAACACTACAGGGATCGACGTGGGACTGGACTCCTTTTTGGTGACCGATGCGGGGGAGTCTGTTCCAGTTCCCCAGTACTATCGCAAGGCAGAGCTCAGGCTCAAGAGGTTGCAGCGAGCCTTGTCTCGCGAGAAGAAAGGGTCAAACCGCCTATGGCTAGTGACTAGTGGATAGTGACCAGTAGATAGTGAATAGTGACTATCCACTAACCACTATCTCAGCGCAAAGATTTTCATGACAAAACAGCGAACTGGCTGGTAAGCAAGGGCAAGCATATTGGGTACGAAGCCCTGAATATCAAAGGTGTTGCTAGAACCCGACTAGCAAAATCTACCTATGATGCTGGTTGGGGACAATTTCTGCGAATTCTGGCAGTCAAGGCTGAAAGAGCTGGGCTGAGGGCGATTGCAGTGAATCCCAACGGCAGCAGTCAAAACTGCTCTCGGTGCGGTCAAAGAGTACCGAAAGCGGTTCAAGACAGGTGGCATTCTTGTTCCCATTGTGGGCTAGAACTAGAGCGCGACCACCATGCGGCCATCCACATCAAGCACAGGGCGGTGGGGCATCCCGTTCTTTTCGCGTCAGCGGGACGTAGTCCTCAAGCGCAGGAAACGTCCTTTTCGCGTTAGCGGCGCGGAGCGCTTTGCGTCAGCATGAGTGCGGGAGTATGTCACAACAGCTCAAGTTGGAATAGAACTGTTTCGTCGCGGTATCCATAGCACCCCTCTCCTTTTGGAAGAAGGGCTGGGAGTGAGGGAGAAAGGCTCAAGTCAAAGGCTGCCAATGGCCCGTTTCAGTTGTACCAGGGCGCGATTGTAGGCGATTACAGCATTGGAAAGGTTGCCACGGGCAGTGGTGAGGGCAGCTTCAGCATTGATCACCTCCGTTTGGGTGCCCACCCCCGCTTGCAGGCGCAGCCGGGCCAAGCGCAGGCTCTCTTCTGCTGAGGCAATTGCCACTTTGGCCGAGTCGATCTGTTCGCGGCTGGAGCTGAGGGTCAGGAAGGCTTCTTCCACCCCCCGCTGGATTTCATTGCGGGTGCCGACGAAGTTGCTCACGGCCACCTGTCCATCGATCTGGGCTTGGCGGGCTTGGGCAGCCGCTTCTCCTCCATCGAACCAAGTCAAGCTGAAATTGGCTCCCACCGAATAGCCAACATCAAAACTGTTGCGGCTGGCGTTGAAATCGTTAACGGCATCGAGGCTGGCGAATAAGCCAATTCGGGGGCCATTGCGGGCTTGTGCCAGGCGCAGGCGGCTTTGGGCCTGCTCCAATTCTCGGCGCCGGCGCTCCAATTCCTGTCGTTGGGCAAAGGCAGCAATGATGGTCTCTTCCAGGCTGAGATCCCACTCCCCCATCGGCTCAATGCGGTCGCTGGCCAACACGTCGGTGGGGCTGGGGAAATTCAGCAGTTCGGCCAGGCGGCGGCGATTCAGTTGTTGGGTGTTTTGAGCCGCCAGCAAGGTTTGTCGATTGTTGGCCAATTCCGTCTCTGCCTGGAGAATCTCAAAGCGGGTACCCAGCCCGGCCCGTTCTCGGGCTTGAGCATCCCGCAGGGTGGCTTCGGAACTTTCGACGGCAGCTTGGCTGATGGCAACCCTGGCGTCCGCGCTTTGCAGATCGTAGTAGGCATTGGCCACAGCTTGTTTGACCGTCTGCAGCGTTTGCTCCAGCTGCAGTTGGGCGATGCGCAGCGCTTCTTGGGCCAGCTTCAGGTTTTGCTCCCTAAGGCCACTGTCAAAGGCGGTATACTCCACCCGCACCACACTGGCCGAGAGGGTGTGGGATTCGCGCCTTGGCCCACCACCAGGAGAGGGAGCCTCACTGTACTGGTAGTTGGCACGGCTGGAGAGGGTGGGAGCAAAGGCAGCTTGAGCTAGAGCTACCCCGGCCTCGGCCCGCTCGACAGTCAGTCTGGCCTGCTGCACAGCCGGGTTCTGGGCAACGGCGATCTCCAGAGCTTCTTCCAAAGACAAGCCCTCCCTTCGCTCGATGCGCACCTGCAAGGGGGATTGGGGCACCACCAATTCTTCAGCCGTCAAAGCCCCCTTTAGAGTCAGGTCAGCCGCAGGGGTGGAGTCAGCAGGGTTGGAGGGAATCGATAGGGTGGGGGGGGGTGGGGGGGTGAGGATTTCGCGGCTGTTGGGCAGAGCAAAGGCAGCAGAGCTGGGAGATTCCGGCTGAGCAAGAGCAGGGACAACCCAGAGCAGGCTCAACAGTAGGCCACAGGGAGCAGAACAGGCAAGGCACAACTGGGATCCCGCCGAGTTTGTCTGCCGTTGAGGAAGTTGAAGCGGATCCCTGGCTCCATTTTGCATCGCCATCGTGCGGTCATTCTCAACATCACCCCTAGCAGTATCGCAAAATGAAGGACAAAGATAAGACGGTTTTCCGCAGGCTCGCTGGCTGCCCTGTTCGGGCCAGTGGAAGCGAGTCCTCGCATTTGCCCCTGCAACGATGAGGCCGACCTGCGTCTGCCAGGAGCTCCGAGCACGGGCGGGACTCCTCTACACTCAGCAGAGACGCTTGGATTGAGACCGAGTCGATTTAGATTTAGACTCAGTTTAGAATGGTGGGGCCATCTGTCCGTGATGGCGGGGGTGGGTGTTGTGGGCGATGAAAGGGGGCAAGGTGGCAGACTCTCAGAGCACGCCCAAGCAAGGGGAGACCTTTTCCGGTCGGGATCGGGCCTCGCGGCCGAAAAAAAGTAAGCCAAGCCCTTCTGCCCAGTCTGGGGATTTGGGAACCTCAGAAGCAAGAGCGCGGCCAAAACAGGCCGATAGCACTCCGCGCCGTGCGGAGCAGCAGGAGATTTTACAAGATCACCCTTCTGGCTTGAACCCGCCCAAAAATCTCTCTATACTGCAGGGAACTTTATCATTTGCTCCCGCTTCTTCATCTCTCCTTCAATCTATGCGTGCTCCCTCTTCAGGTGACTCGGATCCCATCCTTTCAGAGACTCATGCGGGCTGTTCAGCATCCGAACCGGATCCCAGCACGGAGCGCCATTTGGCCCTGAGGCAGCAACAGCCCTTGGAGAGCCGTCTGCTCAAAGCCGAAGCCGAGCTCCAAGAGCGGCGAGTTCTTCAGGAACAACTGCAGGCTTTGCACCAGAAGGTGGCCGAACAAGAGAAGGCGCTGCAGGAGCGGGAGCATCTCTTGCAACAGTTGCAGCAGACTTTGGCGGCTCAGAAAGTCCAGATCTCGGATCAGGAAGCTCAGCTTGCTGCTCGGCAACGCTTAAATGAACGGCAGCGGCAGGATATCGAGGCCCTGCAGGAGCAGATTGAGCAGCTACGCTTGGCCCACGCTCAGGAGCGCCGTCAATGGGAACAGCGCCAGCAGGAGCTGCAGGCCTCTCTGCTGGAAGCCCAGGATGTGGCGGAAAAGCGGGTGGAAATGCTGCAACGCTTTAAGGCAGAGCTTTCTCTGGCCCGCACTCAAATTGCCGAAACTCAGGCGGAGCTGAGCAGCCTGCGGGCTTTGTACAGCGACCAACAGGCAGCCTGGCAGGAGCAACGGGAACACCTCGAGGCCCGTTTGGCGGGCTATGCCGAGACGGAAGCCGAGGCCGAGCAGCGCTGGCGGGAACAACGGCAAGAGCTAGAAGCAGCCCTGGCCGAAGCCCAAGCTCAATTGGCGGCTTTGCAAGCTCAGCAGGAGCATCTGCGCCAGGGATCCCTGGCGCAGCAACAGCTTCAACAGCAGTGGCAGGCCCAGGCCGAAGCGCTGCAAGTGGCCCTCTCTCAAGCCCAGGCGGAAGTTACCCGTTGGCAGCAAGAGCACCGCCATCTGCAGGAACAGTACGCCCAAGCCCAGCAGCATCTCTCCGCCATGGAGCGGCAGTTGCAGGCTGCCTTGGAGCAGTTGGCCGCCCAACCCGACTGGCAGCCACAGTTGCGCTCTGCGCAGGCAACCATTCTCCATCTGCAAGAAGAAATTGCAACCTTGTCCACGCAACTGGAGAAGCAAGCAGAGCAGATCAAAGCCCTGCAAGGGGAGCGTGCTGCCCTGTGGGAAGAAAACCGCTCTCTCCGAGAAAAATACGAGCAGCAGCAGATGCATGTGCTGAGCTTGAAGGCGGCTTTGGAACACAAAGGCTTGGATGTCCCACCTCGGGCCGATACCTCCAGCGCCCTCACGCGAACAGAGTCCCTTGGCCAGGCTCTGTCTCCAACCCCTGCTGCCAAGCCTACAATTCAGCCCCTGGCCCAACCTCTACCGTCTCGGGCAAGCAAGCGGGCGGTCGATCTGCCGAGGTTTCTGCCCCGTCCGTGAGGGATCCCGTGTTGCAGCCTGTTCCTCCCCGCTGGCTGGAAGTGTGGGTGGATCATCCCCATTTGGGGGGTTGCTTTACCTATCGTGTGCCAGAGGGATCCGCGCCAGAAGCGGGCGACCTTCTCAGCGTGCCCTTTGGTCGGCAAATGGCGGGGGCGGTGGCCTTGGGTTGGCGCTCCGAGCTGCCGGCAGGGGTGGATCCGCAGTCGGTGCGGGAGATCGAGGCGGTGGTGGCCAAAGGGATCCTGCCCAAAGAATTCTGGCCCCTGCTGCAGCGGGTGGCCGACTATTACCTCACCCCTCTGGCCCAGGTGGTGCGCACGGTATTGCCCCCCGGCTTGCTCAGCCGTTCTCAGCGGCGTGTCCGCTTGCTCAGGCTCCCTGCCGAAGGGGAGGAATGTTCGCCGGCTGCCCAAACCCTGCTGCAGCTGCTTCAGGCCAAAGGGGGAGAGCTGTCTTGGCGCTATGTGCAACAGCAGGTGCCCACTGCCGCCCTCGCCCTGCGGGAACTGCAGCGACGGGGTTGGGTGGAGAGCTTTTGGCAGGAGCAACAGGGGGGCAGGGTGAAAACCCAGCTGGCCGCCAGTCTGGCCGCCAGTCTGGCCGACGACTCCCCAGAGGGGCTGAGCCTCCCTCAGCAGAAGGCGCTGCAGATCCTCAAGCAGAAGGGGGGAGAGCTGCTGCTCGCCGAGTGGGAGCGCCTGGCAGGAGTGAGCCGAGCGGTTCTGCAGGGGTTGGCCCGCAAAGGCCGTGTCCACCTCTACGAGCGCCCACTGCTGCGGCTGGGAGATGCCAGCCTGCCGGGGTGGCGGGATCCGCCCAGGCCCTTGACGGCCGCCCAGGCCCAGGCGGTAGAGGCGATCCGGCAAGCTTTGGGCCGGTTCCAGCGGTTTTTACTGCACGGGGTCACCGGTTCTGGGAAAACGGAAGTGTACCTGCAGGTGATCGCCCAGGTGCTGCAGCAAGGACGGTCGGCGCTGGTGCTGGTGCCCGAGATCGGCCTTACCCCGCAACTGATGGATCGGTTTCGGGCGCGGCTGGGATCCCAGGTGTGGGCCTACCACAGCGGCCTCTCGGAAGGCGAGCGCTACGACACCTGGCGGCAGATGCTGTCCTCCACCCCCCAAGTGGTGATCGGCACCCGCTCGGCGGTGTTTGCCCCCTTGTCCAAGCTGGGCCTGATCGTCTTGGACGAAGAGCACGACGACAGCTTCAAGCAGGATCAGCCCCAGCCCTGCTACCACGCCCGTCAGGTGGCCGAGTGGCGGGCCGAGCTGGCCGGTTGTCCCCTGGTCCTGGGCAGTGCAACCCCAGCGGTGGAAACCTATGCCGCCCATCTGCAGGATCCGCAGCGGTGGATCCGGCTGGCCCTGCCGCAGCGCATCCCCCAAGCTGGGATCCCGGCCACCCTGCCCCAACTGGAGCTGGTGGACATGCGCCAGGAGCTCCAAGCCGGCAACCGCAGCATCCTCAGCCGCCGTCTACACCAGGCCCTGCAGCAGACGCTGGACAGAGGGGAACAGGCCATTCTCTTTGTCCCCCGCCGCGGCCACAGCACCTTCGTCTTGTGCCGGAGCTGCGGGTTTGTCCTCACCTGCGAGCATTGTGATGTTTCTCTCACCTTTCATCTGGCCCATCTCGGCGGGCAGGAACTGCGCTGCCACTACTGCGGCGCCCGCCAACCCCATCCGCAGCGCTGCCCCGCCTGTGGATCCCCCTACCTGAAGCACTTCGGCACCGGCACCCAAAAAGTGGTGGAAGTGCTGCACCAGCATTGGCCCCAGCTCTCGATTTTGCGCTACGACAGCGACGCCACCCGCCGCAAGGGATCCCATCGCGATTTGCTGGAGCAGTTTCGCAGCGGCAAGGCCCAGGTGCTGGTGGGCACGCAAATGCTCACCAAAGGGCTGGACATACCCCAGGTAACCTTGGTGGGCGTGATGGCCGCCGATGGGCTGTTGCACCAAGCCGACTATCGCGCCGGCGAGCGCAGCTTTCAACTGCTCACCCAGGTGGCAGGGCGCTCGGGCCGGGGATCCCTGCCAGGACAGGCGATTATCCAGACCTATCTGCCGGAGCACCCGATTTTGAGGGCGGTACTGGCCCAAGATTACGAGGGCTTCTTGCAGGCAGAACTGCAACAACGGCGAGAGGGGGGCTATCCTCCCCACCGAGCTTTGATTTTGATCCGCTTGAGCAGCACCCGCCTGGAAGCCCTGGAGCGCTACTGCCATCGGGTGGCCGAACGCCTACAGGGGATCCCGGCAGAGGTGTTGGGGCCGGGGCCGGCCCAGGTGGAGCGGGTTGCCGGACGCTACCGCTGGCAGATCCTGCTGAAGCAACTGCCCGACCAAGATTGGGATCGCCCGAAGCTGGCTGCGCAGATCCAGGCCGCAATTGGCCATCCCCCCCAAGGGATCCGCGTCAGCCTGGATGTGGATCCCCTGCGGATTCTCTAGGGGCGGTCGGCGAAAGCAGAGAGCCCAGAGATCTAGAGAGATCTTGAGGTAGTCTAGTTTCGGGGCCACCCGTATCCAACTCAACTCTGGCAAAGCATGGCTGAAAACCGGACTGGCGCGTTTATTGGTGGGCTGTTGCTGGGAACTGCTGTGGGCACCGCCATTGGCCTGCTCTTGGCTCCCCGCAGCGGACGGGAGACGCGGCGACTGCTGAAGAAATCGGCAGAGGCCCTGCCAGAGGTGGCAGAAGATGTGACCAGCAGTCTGCAATATCAATCGGAAAAGTTGTTCGACGCTGCTCAACGCAGTTTGGATGAGGCTCTGCTGCGGCTGCAGCAGGCAGTGGCGGTGGGCAAAGAAGCCATGTTGCAGAAGCGAAGGGAGCTGCTCCAAGCCCAGAACTCGCGTCCCTTTGGCGGGGAAGAAGCTGACCTAGAAGCTCGGGATGGGGAGGAGGCGGCGGGATGAACGACCCGGTCTTTTGGCTCGGCCTCTCGGTAGGCCTGGTAGCAGTGGGCATTTTGGCAGTGATCCTGACCCTACTACCTGCCGTCATTCAACTGGGTCGAGCTGCCCAGAGCGTGGAGCGCTTTTTCGACACGCTGCTGCGGGAATTGCCGCCCACGCTGGAGGCCCTGCGCCTGACCAGCCTGGAAGTGAGCGAGATTGCCGACAGCCTCGACGAAGGGGTGAAAGGGGCTGGGCAAGTGGTGAAGCAGGTCAACCGCTCCATCGAAGGAGCACGCACCCAAGCGCAGGGCGCCCAAGTCAATATCCGCAGCTTTTGGGCAGGGGTACGGGCAGCCTGGCAGACGCTGTCCGGCGAAGTGCCCCCCACCACTGGCGCGATTCACAACCCGCGGCTGCGCCCATCCGACCCATCCAACCGTTCTTTCTCCGCTGCTTCATCAACACTTCCCCTGGGAGGTGACCGCCCTTTTGCCGGCGGAGCCACACCAGAGGGATCCCAAGCCGCTGCCCAATCTTCCCGACCGGACATCGCCAATCCCTAGGCGTTCCTCAGGATCTTCTGAAAGACAGGCGTAGGAGGCTGGGGCTCTTGCCCGGGGGGAAGCTGGCCCCAAGTCGCATCGGGATCCCAGCGCAGTTGCAGGGTGTCGGCGAGGGAGAACCCCAGCTGCTGCAGGATCTTGAGGCTGAGAGCGGGAATGAGGGGGGAGAGCAGGACTGCCACCCAGCGCACACTTTCCAAAACGGCGTAGAGAATCTGGGCCACCCGTTCGTTTTGCCCTTGCTTGTGCAGCGTCCAAGGAGCCTGCTCATCAAGGTATTTGTTGCTGGCCTGGGCTAAGCTGAGGGCTTTGCGGGCAGCAGAGCTGGGATCCAGCCGCTCGTAGGCCGCGGCCACCAGAGGGGCAAGGGTCTCGGCCAGGGTTTTGAGGGGGTGATCTGCAGGGATCCCGACGGCGGGAACGCGGTAGTCGGATTGATATTTCTTGAGCATGGTGAGGGTGCGGTTGAGCAAGTTGCCCAGGTCGTTGGCCAGATCGGCGTTGAGCACGTCAACGAAGCGGCCCTCGCTGAAATCGCCATCCTTGCCCAGCTCGATTTCCGTCAGAAAGTAGTAGCGCACGGCATCGGCGCCGTACTGGCGCACCAGCTCAAAGGGATCCACTGTGTTCCCCAGGCTTTTGCTCATCTTGAGGCCATCCTTGGTGAGAAAGCCGTGGCCAAACACCTGCTTGGGCAGGGGCAGACCTGCGGACATGAGCATGGCCGGCCAGTAAATGGCGTGGAAGCGGACAATATCCTTGCCCACCAGGTGGACATCCGCAGGCCAGTAGCGGCGTAGGGCATTTGCCAAGGTGGGCTCGTCGTCAGGATCCAGAGCGGCACTGATGTAGTTGATCAGGGCGTCAAACCAGACGTAGAGGGTTTGGCCGGGATCCGCCGGAAAAGGGATCCCCCAGGAGACACTAGGGCGAGAAATGGAAAAATCCCGCAGGCCCTGCTTGACAAAGTTAATCACCTCATTGCGGCGGCTTTCTGGTTGGATAAACTCCGGCTGCTCGGCATAGAGGGCTTCCAGCTTTTCCTGGTAGCGGGAGAGGCGAAAAAAGTAGTTTTCTTCATCTTTCCACTCCACTTTCTTGGTGGGGTGCAGAGGGCAAAACCCACCTTCTAGCAGCTCCGCCTCGTCTTTAAACTCTTCGCAGGCAACGCAGTACCACCCCTGCTGCCGCCCAACGAAAATATCCCCCTGATCCCAAACCCGCTGAAAAAACTCCCGCACAATGGCTTTGTGGCGAGGGTTGGTGGTGCGGATAAAGCGGTCGTAGCGGATGTCTAGCAACTGCCAAAGCTGGGCAAACTGAGCCGCAATCTCGTCACAGTGCTGCTGAGGGGGAATGCCGCGCTCTTCGGCGGTGCGCTGGATCTTCTGGCCGTGCTCGTCAGTTCCCGTCACCATCAGCACATCCTTGCCCCGCAGGCGGTGGTAACGGGCGATGGCATCCGCCACTAGGGTGGTGTAGGCGCTGCCAATATGGGGGGCAGCGTTGACGTAGTAGATGGGGGTGGTGATGACAAAGGTGGAATCCGGCATGAGCATCCGCAAGGCTTTCTCCCATGATAGAGGTTGCCGGAAAGTCCAAAAGGCCAAGCCAGAGCGTGGGTGTGGAGAGGTCATTCGATGAAACTTCAGGTCAACCTTCTGGGGTGGAGCGGTGTGGCGTTGGGAGTAGGGATCCTCGGGGCGGGAGCGGGCCTGGCCCAACCCTCGACGGCGCCCCTGCCGGAAACCCGGATCCCCTGTGAGATTTTCATCGCCGGGGGTGGGCTGGGGGGGGTGGCGGCGGCCTATGACGCGCTGCAACTGGGCCGGCAGGTGTGCATGACGGAGATCACCGATTGGATCGGGGGGCAGGTGAGCGCCCAGGGAGTCTCCGCTTTGGACGAGCGACCCCTGCAACGAGAAAATGACATCTTCCCCAAAGGCTACAGCGAGTTTCGCCGGCGGGTACGGGAAAAATACGGCGGGGATCCCAATCCGGGCAAATGCTGGGTGAGCGTGCTCTGCTTTTCCCCTCAGGTGGGCCACCAGGTGATTCGGGAGATGTTGGATCCCTATCTGCAGTCGGGGCAGTTGCGGCTATTCACCGAGACGGTAGTGAAGGATTTGGAGATCAAAGACTCTCAGATCCGCAGCGTGCAGGCCATCCGCAACATCCCCAAACACGCCGGCGTCCAGCCAGAGAATCGAGGGGATCTCTCCAGCTACTTTCTCGATTTTTATCGTCTAGAACCCACCGAGGACTGGGACAAGGAGATCCTGCGCTTTGAGCCGCCGCCAGAACGCCAAGGCAAAACCCTGCCCTGGGTGGTGATCGACGCTACTGAAACCGGCGAGCTGCTGCCCTTGGCGCGGGTGCCCTACCGCCTGGGAACCGATGGCCAAAGCCGCTGGGAACCCAGCTCCAAGCCCTACGTGGATCCCTACTGTACCCAGGGCTTCACCTACACCTTTGTCATGGAGCGCTTCCCCGTGCCGCAGGTGCCGGTCAAGCCGGAGTTCTACAACGATCCCCTGCACGGCCCCTACTACAGTTACGAACACCCTCGCTTCAACTTTGCGCTGATCTTCACCTACCGCCGCATCCGGGGGCAGATGTTCGGCTTTGGGGAAGAGGCCATCCAGGTGGGGGATCAGTCAATGCAAAACTGGACTTGGGGCAACGACTGGCGCATCACAGGGCCGGAGATGAACCTCATCCTTACCCACGAGCAGTTGCAGGCCTCAGGCCAACTGCAGCCGGGCGGCTGGATGGGGGGCCTGCGGGTGGAAGCCCTGCGGCGAGCTGAGCAGCATGCTAAGGGCTTTTTCTACTGGCTGGTGGCGGGAAGGACGGATTTTCTCCTGCAACAGGAGGATCCCAACTTTCAAAAAGACTTCTACTTGCGCTATGCCTACCTACGGGGGCCCAATACCCCCATGGGAACTGCCAGCGGCCTCTCCAAGTACCCTTATATCCGCGAGTCGCGGCGCATCATTGGTCGGCCCAGCCTCTCCTACCCAGAAGGATTTACCATCTACGAGTCGGACATCACCACACGGGAATCGGAGCTAAACCGCGGGCGGCCCTTCATCTTCTACGACTCGGTGGGGGTGGGCCAGTACCCCATCGACTTTCACGATTGCCTGCTGCCGGGTTTTTCCCTGCCTCCCAGCAACAATAAAGACTCGCAAGCGCCCAGCTACCCCTACCAGATTCCCCTGCGGGCTCTGATCCCCCAGCGCATTGACAATCTGCTAGCCGGCAACAAAAATATCGCCACCAGCCGCATTGCCAGTGCCTCCTACCGGGTGCATCCGGTGGAATGGGCCATTGGCACCGCCGCCGGTCACACGGCCCACTTTGCCCTAGAACGGGATCTGATCCCGGCGGAGATCGTGGAGGAGCCGCTTTTGGATTTGCGGCTGTTGCCAGCTCTCCAGGCCCAAATCCAGAGCTTGGGCAACCCCATTCAATTTCCTGGCACCACCATTACCGCCACCGATTGGGCCCAATCCCGCTAGCCTAGAAAGGCAGGGTTGGGAGTTGACCGGTGGATCCCGTTGGGGTTGGACTTGTGGGCTGGGAGATGCTTCGCCCCTCTTTATGGGCCGCCACGGCTCTGTGGGGCTTAGGGCTAATGTGGGGGTTTTCGCCGCTGCATCAAAAGCTGCAGGAGAGCTGGGAAAAGCAATTGCTATGGGATCCCAGTGGAGCTTTGGCTTCCTTGCTAAGCACCCTTCCCTTTTTGCTGGCAGCAGGCTTGGTGGTAGCCCTGACGGAGATCTCCTTGGGCAAAAGCTGGGCCGTCTCCTGCGGCCTGATCGCCTGCGTCGGCGGAGGCCTCTATGAACTGGGCCGGCGGGACAATGCCAGGTAACTCAAGCGCTCCGTGTTGTTAACGCAACTACCCCCAGTCTCCTCCCCTAGGGAGCGGATAAGCAACGCCAAGTTAGAGCGGCTTCAAGCGATGACCCCCCTCCAAGAAGCAGCAGAAGCAGCGGCCAAGCTGCTGGTATTCCGGGACATCTGCACCCACCCCCTAGCCCTAGCCTGGCAGGAGCTAATCCAGCAGTTGATGAGTGGGGATCCCCTGCCGTGCTGGAGGGCCTACGGGCGCTGGTTTGAGCAGTTGGCCCGGCAGGGCCTGAGCTGGCGGCAATGGCTGATCCGGGAGATCCGCTGGGCCGATAACCCCTTTGCCCGTGCAGCGCTGCAGCCCCAAGGGATCCCAGAGCCTCTTATGCAGGCTGCCCGCCACGACCTGCGCTGTCTGCAAACCCTAGCGGACAGTCAGGAGACCATTGCCGAGCAGATGCAGGCGTTGGGGTTGGGGATCCCCTGGCCCGATGGGGAAACCGATAGCGCTGGCTGGGATCCCCGCTCTTTTGCCGATTGGGGCCAGAGCTTGGAGACCTTAATTGCCCACTACCGCCAAAGGGGGGTGGGGCTCTGTGGTCGCTACTGGGCCTTTCGCTGGGGGCCAGCAGGGCTAGAAGGGATCCCTGCTCCCGATCTGCCTGACTGGGAGGAGATTTACGGCTACGAACGGCAGAAACAGCAGTTGGCGGCCAACACCGAAGCCCTGCTGCGGGGGGATCCGGCTTTGCATGTGTTGCTCTACGGGGCGCGGGGCACCGGCAAGTCTTCCCTGGTGAAGGCCTTGTTGCGCCGCTACGGCCTGCAGGGGCTGCGCCTATTGGAGCTGAGGCGAACAGACTTGATTCAGTTGCCGGAAATTTTGGCAGAGCTGCGGGCGCAGGTGTTGCCTTTCATCTTGTTTGTGGACGATCTCTCCTTTGAGGCAGAGGAAACCGAGTTCAAGCAGCTCAAGGTGCTCCTGGAGGGGGATCTCGTTGCGCCGCCCCCCAACGTGCGCCTTTATGCCACCAGCAACCGCCGCCATCTCATCCGCGAGTTTTTTGGCGACCGTCCCAATCCCCAAGATCAAGAAGTCCACGCCTGGGATACGGTCCAGGAAAAGCTGTCGCTGCGGGATCGCTTCGGCCTCACCCTCACCTTCACCCCCTTCACCCAGGGAGATTACCTGGCAACCGTAGAACACTTGGCCCAGCGGCTGGGTTTCACCCAATCTCTGGATGCCCTGCGCCGCCAGGCCTTAATCTGGGCCCAACAGCAAAACGGCTTTTCCGGTCGCACTGCCCGCCAGTTCTTGGATGCCGTTCGGGCAGGGCTGGTGAAAGGCAACGATGGACTTCCGAGCTAGAGGTGGTGACTATTCCAAACTCCAAAAAAGACAGAAGTTGCTGAGCTACACTCGCTACACGAAGGGGCGCCGGTCAGCCTGTCTCTGCCGTTACAAAAGCCAGGCGTCATAGCCATAGTCCGACCAAGGGCTGGCCCCAGAAGAAGGCAAAAGAAATGCACGATGGAAGCCATGGTCGCATCAGCGTTGGGTAGCAACCTCGATCCGGCCAATCTGGATCAGACGGAAGCAAGCCGAGGCTTGGCCCGCCTGGGGATCGATGTGGGGGGCACCTTTACCGATCTGGTGCTCCTGCGCGACGGCCAGATTCAGACGGCGAAGGTGCTGTCTACCCCCAGCCCTGAGGAGGGGGTCTTTGCGGCGCTGGACAAGCTGGGGGCGCTCCAAGGAGAGCTCCGGGTTGACCTGTTCTGCCATGGCATGACGGTGGCCACCAACGCGCTGCTGGAGCGCAAGGGATCCCCCACCCTGTTTTTGACCACGGCGGGCTTTCGGGATGTGCTGGCCATTGCCCGTCAAAACCGCCCCTCTCTGTATGACCTGACACAGCCCAAGCCGGAGCCGGTGGTGCCCCGCCACCATTGCCTGGAGGTGAAGGAGCGCTGCAGCGCGGGCGGAGTGTTGGAGCCGCTCACCGATGCCGAAATCCGGCGGGTGGTGCAGGAGGTGGGGGAACGGGTGCAGCGGGATGGGATCCGCGCTATTGGGGTGGGGTTTTTGTTTTCTTTTCTCTACCCGGAGCACGAACAGCGGCTGGGAATGGCCTTGCGACAGGCTTTCCCGGAGCTACATCTTTCCCTGTCTTGCGAGGTGGCGCCGGAGTTCCGAGAATACGAGCGCTTCAGCACCACCGCCATCGATGCCTACCTTAGCCCGGCACTGGCGGGCTACCTGCACCGCTTGGCCCAAGGATGTCGGGAGCGAGGGATCCCCCAACCGTTGATCATGCAGTCTTCCGGCGGGGTGACCTCCATCCCTCAGGCGGCGGCCCATGCTTCGGTGGCTTTGCTCTCAGGGCCGGCAGGCGGAGTTTACGGGGCGGCCTATCTGGGTCGGCTGAGTGGCTACCCCCACTTGCTCAGCTTCGATATGGGGGGAACCAGCACAGATGTGGCCTTGATCCAAGATGGGATCCCCCAGGTTACTCCCGCAGCGGTGGTGTGCGGCTTGCCCGTGCAACAGCCCCAAATTGACATCCACACCGTCAGTGCTGGCGGCGGATCCCTGGCCCATTTGCTGCCCGGCGGTGGGCTTCAGGTGGGGCCAGAGAGTGCCGGATCCAACCCCGGGCCGGCCTGCTACGGTCGGGGGGGAAGGGCTCCGACGGTTACCGATGCCAACCTCTGGCTGGGGTACCTGCCGGATGGCGGTCGGCTGGGCGACTCGGTGCAGCTACGGCGGGGGCTAGCGGAACAGGCTATTGCCACGCTGGCGGATCCCTTGGGCTTGAGCTTGCAGGAAACTGCCGTTGGCATTCGCACCTTGGCGAATGTCGCCATGTCGCGGGCCTTGCGGGTGATCAGCGTGGAGCGGGGTTTGGATCCCGCCGATTTTGCCCTGTTGGCCTTCGGCGGAGCCGGGCCCATGCATGCCTGTGCTTTGGCAGAAGAGCTGGGCATCCGCACGATCTTGATCCCGGCTGCCTGTGGGGTGCTCTCGGCGCTGGGAATGGCTTTGGCAGATCTGCGGCGAGACTATCGGCGGGCCATCCTCCAACCTCTGCGGCAGCTCACGTCCGCTTCAGGGGGATCCCTGCTGGCCCAATGGGCAGAACCCCTGATCCGCCAGGCCCAAGCCGATCTGCAGGAGCCGGCGTTGCACTTCAGCTTGGACTTGCGCTATCGCGGCCAGTCTTTTGAGTTGGAGATCCCGGTGCGGTTGTCGGATCCGATTCCTCATCTGGAACAGCAGTTTCACCAGGCCCACCGACAACGCTATGGATGGCAAGATTCAGCCCAGCCGGTGGAGGCAATTCAGTTGCGTCTACAGGCGGTGCAGGCCCTACCCACCGTGCCTTTGACCGCACCCCCCCCCTTGCCAGGGGATCCCCTCAAGGGTCGGCGAGAGGCATGGTTTGGGGGCAGGATGTGCTCGGTGCCGGTCTACGATCGGCAGCGCATGGATGTGGGGTTTCAACTGCGCGGGCCGGCAATTGTCGAGATGCCGGAGGCAACGGCGGTGATCGAAGCCGGTTGGACAGGTGTCATTGACGAAGTGGGAACCCTAATCTTGAGCTGTGTTCGCGATAGCGGGACAAAGTCCTGGTGAGTCCATCCGCAAGCAGAGCGTCATGGTCATTTCGATTCAAACTAGGATACTGTGCCCACACCCAAAACGTTGCTCGCGTCGGCGTTGCGGAGCAATAATGCAGGGGGCCAGAAGCTCACCCTAACCTGAAACGACCCTAACCGAGCTTGTTTTGAGGGGGAGAGCCAGGGGCTGCAGATTGCCTTGACGACTCCCTTCGCGATTTTTGCGTCCAGATGGGGTGTTGCTTGTTTTCATTGGGCAGGGTCTAGATAGATGGACTGGCCTCTGCAGCCCTTGCCCTGACTGGATTTTCGCGATTTCCCTCAAGGGCGGACGATGGGACTCGAACCCACGAATGGAGGATCCACAATCCTCTGCCTTAACCGCTTGGCTACGCCCGCCGTGATTCCGGCTATCTAGCTTAGCATGGGAAAAACGGGACTGAACTACAAAGGTCGAAGCACCCCAAATGCTACCCAGAGCCGATTTGTTGCAAGGGGCAGAGCATCGAGAAACCTTGGCACGGGTCTTGGATTTGGGAGAGCAAGCTCTCAAAACCTGGCAAGTGGTCTGGAGCGACTTCCTCTCTCCACCGGAAATAGCAGAGGTGCAAGCTCGGCTGTGCAACTTGACCGAACTACAAGTGGGGGCCTGGGGAGGGTACCCCCAAGCAGAACGCCAACGCATAGCCCTGGCCCGCTCTGAGGTGGGTCTGGATGTCCGGGATCCCAAGCCCGACCAAGAAGGGATCCCATTGGCCGCCATTCAGATTCAGGGCAACTTTCTGTTCGACCCGGCCACCCACCGCGATTTTCTGGGAGCCCTTTTGGGAGCCGGCATCGCCCGCGAGAAAGTGGGAGATATCCTTGTGTTGGGAGACTCAGGCGCCCAGGCCATCGTTGTGCCCGAAATGGTGGACTACCTCGCCCTAAACCTGACGCAGGTGCGCACAGTGCCTGTCAAAGTGAGCCGGATCCCCCTGAGCCAGTTGAACATTCAACCCCCCCGCGTCAAATCCATCACCAGCATAGAAGCCTCTTTGCGCTTGGATGCGGTAGCCTCAGCTGGGTTTGGCATCTCCCGCAGCAAAATGGTGGAAGAAATCCAACGGGGGGAAGTGCGGGTCAATTGGAAGCCCATTACCCAAGCCAGCTACACCGTTGGCCCTCAGGATTGGATTGCCATTCGCGGTCGTGGTCGGCTGCAAATTGAAGAGGTAGCCGAAACAAAAAAAGGCCGCTTTCGAGTGCAAATGACGCGGTATCTCTAGATTTTTTCCTGTCTGAGTTTGGGGAGATCGTTACCTCCAGGAAAATGCTCTAGAAAAAAGAGAAAAAGGCCCAAGGGTAAAGCAAATACTCCAAGTAAAACAACTTCCAGATCAGTTGATAATAGCCAACAATCGCCTCCCGATGGCTGAGATCCAGATGGACACCATAGCCCAAGAGGATCCCCAGCCCCAACACATGGCTCACCAACAGCCAGAGGCCGTTGCCCGCAAGGAGAAAAGAGATCCCCACCCCGATAAATCCCAGATAGCAAAAGGCCAAAATGCCGATACAAAACCTTGAGATCCGCCCTGGCCCAAAGCGCAGCGAGAAGGTGGCAATGGCAAACTGGCGATCCCCCTCCATGTCGGGAATATCTTTGAAAAGGGCGATCACCAGCCCAAAAATCGACATAAACCCCGTCAGCCAAACAATCGGGGCTGAAAGCTCGACCCTTCCCTGCATCACCTGCTGAAAATGGCTGTAAAGGCCCAAATTGACGATCAAGCCGCGCACGCTGTAGATGCAAGCCGAGGCCGCCAGCGGAAAACGCTTCAACCGCAAGGGGGGCAGCGAATAGGCCGTGCCGATCCCATTGCTCAAAAGCACCGTCAGCAGCAGGTAGGGGATCCCGGCCATGGCCAGTAGGACGGACGCCGCTCCACAACCCACGACGATCCCCACCCCCTGTCGCCAACCCAGGGATCCAGCAGCCAAGGGCAAATGGGGTTTGTTGATGCGGTCGATTTCAATATCCGTCAGTTGATTCAAGCCGACGATGTAGACATTGGCCGCCAGACAGGCCGCCCAAGCCCAGACCAACTGGGGCAGCGCCGAGAGAACCGGTTGCAGGGATCCGGCAGCCACAAACCCCGCCAACAGGTAGAGGCCCACCACGCTGGCGCTGGTGCCGTAGACGGTGTGGGGTCGAGCAAAACGCCAGAGAACTTGTGGGCGCAACATCAAAAAAGCTAGGGAGAGTCTTCCAGGAGAGAAGCTAGGGCTGCCCAGCGGGGATCCGCCGTTGGTGCTGTAGCTTCCACCGCAATACCCGGACAGTCGGGACGGCAGGGCAACTGGCGGGGCATCTCCAAATGCAGGTGCTGGTACATCCAGTCTTCGACATCCAGCTCACCATTGGGGGGCAGGCTCTCCAGCAGATCTTCTTCGTCTTGCAATTCCAGCTCCAAGGGGAGAGGTTCGGGATCCCGAATCAAAATGATCTCCTCAACTTCCAGGTGCAGCCGGTGGTTGAACTGCTGTAGGCAGCGGTGGCAGGTGAGGGTGACAATGGTACGAGCTTCAGCACTCACTTCGAGAAAATGGCCCCGATGGCTGACTTCCAGGGATCCCTCCACAGGGGTCAAACTCTCAAAGCCCGAAAAAAACTGCCTAAACTGCAATTCTTGGGTTTGACCGGGCATCTGCCGCAGATCCGATAGACGAATTGGCCTCAGCATGGCACCCCCCTTCACGCGTTTTGGGTAGCAGGGATCCCTGTCGTCACCGTAGCAAGAGGGCCAACTTGTTCCCAGCCCTCTGCCCACTCTCAAGATGGGGAAGCTGCCCGACGGATAACCAAGCGCCGGTCAGGCTCTTTGCCACGGCTGAAAGTTTCCAGATCGGCATAGGCAGGGTCATTCAAGAGAGTATGAATTTGCCGACGCTCGGCAGCCGAGAGATCGGGAAACTCGTATTCCCGGCCAGTGGCCCTCACCTTTTCCACAGCAGCGGCAACCAAAACCTTCAGCTCCTGCAAACGCCGCTGCCGATAGCCGTCCAAATCCAAAATGTAGGGCTGCTGCTGGTCTTCCGGCTGGTTCAGGTTGAGAAGGGTGTTGGCCAGGTACTGCAACGCATCCAGCACCACGGGGGAGCGATCCTCCTCTTGAGGGGAATCTCTGGAAGATGGAGAGGGCAAGGGGGGGGCTTTCGCCAACAGCAGCCGCTTCTGAGCTGGGGTCAAAGAGTCTGCCTCAATTTCCAGCACCTCCCCCACCACCCGCACCGCCGCTGGGATCCCCATAGCCGCCAGCACCTGCTGTAACCACTGCCTGGCTCGCTCTTGATTGGCCGCAAAGGTGGACTTGTTTGGCGAAGGGGCAACGGTTCCCTCAGATTTCTTAGCAGCAGATCCCGTAGAAGACTTAGGACGGCTCATCCTGGGCAGCTTCCAACTTTGAAGAGGTATCAACACTCCACCACAAGTCCACCCCAACAGCGAGGATCCCCTAGGGCTCAAAGGGCAAGGATTCCCGTCCCTCCTTGGCTGCTCTGGGCTTGGTCGATTTTTCCACTTCCTTGGCCTCCACCGTGATCGCCTGGGCAGCCCGACGGCGCTCCTCTTCCACCAACTGCTGTAAGTTCTCCGGCAACGGCTCCCGCGAGAGCAGGAAAGTCTGCACCGTTTGGAAGATATTAGAGACGAGGATGTAGAGCAAAACCCCTGCCGGCAGAGGGAAGAACAGGAACATCGCCGAGAACAGCACAGGGGTGATGCGAGCCATGGAACTTTGGCTGGGATCCTCTTTGCCGGTATCCTGTCCGGCATTGGTTAGGTACTGGTTCAGGTAAATGGACACCCCAAAGATGACGATCATGGCGATGATATCCCAGTGGATGGTGCCATCCTCGTCGAAGGCTCCCACACGGCCCAACTTGTCGATGAACAGAAAGCCAGTCTCAGAGGCCAAACCGGGAATAGACACCTGCACGGTCACATCCCCCGGCTGCAGAGCCAGCAAGGTGCCATCCGGCTTTATCTGGGCACGATCTTCTCCTTTGGTGATCTTCCAGGTGGGCTGTAACAGATTGGGATCCCCACCCGCTTCGGCCACCAACTGCTCAAAAGGCTTGCCCCCCGGCCCTTGAAGCAGAAATTGCACCTCCTCCCCAACGGCAACCTTGGTGCCTTTGGGTTCCACCAGCACCACCGGCTTGTGAAGAGAGTCGGTGACAAAAATGTTCTTGCTGGGGCTGACGTAGGGGGCGGGCACCACCTCAGCCGCCATTTCCGCCGGCAGGATCTGCAAGTTGACATCGTAGGTCACCGCTGCAAAGGGGGAGCCCCGCAGGGTGGCAAACAGGGCAAACAGCACCGGCATTTGAATGAGCAGTGGCAGGCAGCCCCCCAAGGGATTGGCCCCCAGCTCGCTGTAAAGCTTGGCCTGGGCTTCCCGAAGCTTCTGCGGGTCGTCTCGGTATTTCTCCTGGAGTTCTCGCATCCGCCGCTGCATCACCGGGCTGATCACCTTCATGCGCCGCATGTTGCGGATGGATCCCACATTGAGCGGGTAGAGGGCAAAGCGGATCACCAACGTCAGGAAGATGATGGCCAGTCCGTAGCTGGGCACGATCCCATAGAAAAAATCCAGGATCGGCAGCATGACGTTGTTGGAGAGAAATCCGACTCCGAAGTCCATGAGGGGCGCTGGCAAATGTCCGTAACCATTGTAATGGCTTCCGTTCGGTTGACGAGGGCGTTTTCAGGGTTTGTCCCCTGGATCCGTCAGATAGACCTGAGAAAGGCGAGCAATTGAGCAAAATCAAGCCCGCTCCACTGAACAGGGATCCCAAGGCCCAACAAGAACCCCCCGCCGGCAGTTGCCTAGCAGTCCTTTTTTCCCCTATGATGAGAAACGCTTGATCCTCGGTAGCTCAGCGGTAGAGCGGTCGGCTGTTAACCGATTGGTCGCAAGTTCGAATCTTGCCCGGGGAGTATGTCTGAGCCAATCAAGGAAGCCGGATCCGGAACCCTATCCTTCCAGGCGGCTCTGGGCCTGCTGAGGGAAAGGGGGAGAGAAAACCCAGTCTCCCATCTCGTCGAGGAAGATGCGACGCTGAGCCAGACGTGGAGAAAATAATGTGAAGCAATGTGAAGGCGGCTAAGGGTTTCGTCCCGCCTGTTCCCGGCAAGTGTCAAGAGTCTCTGTCCTTTGGGGCAAGGAGTATGTCAGAATACCCTCTGGCTGTCTATTCCCAATCCGAGGGTGCTTGCTGTGATCGACCTGTCGCGGATCCCTGCCCAACCCAAGCCCGGCCTGCTCAACCTCTTGATTGAGATTCCCGGCGGCAGCAAAAACAAGTATGAGTTCGACAAAGACATGGCAGCGATGGCGCTGGATCGGGTGCTCTACTCCTCGGTGCAGTACCCTTACGACTACGGCTTTGTGCCCAATACGCTGGCCGGGGATGGGGATCCCTTGGATGGCTTGGTGATCATGGATCAGCCTACTTTCCCAGGGTGTGTGGTCACGGTGCGCCCCTTGGGCATGTTGCAGATGATCGATGGCGGGGATCCCGATGAGAAGCTGCTGTGTGTGCCTGCCAAGGATCCCCGCTATGCTGCAGTGACCAAGCTGGAAGACATCGCCCAGCACCGCCTGGATGAGATTGCGGAGTTTTTCGCCACCTACAAGCGCTTGGAAAAGAAAGAAACCCAGATCTTGGGCTGGAAAGGCTTGGCCGAAACCGAGGCGATTATTGCCAGCAGCATCGCAGCTTGCAAACAACCCAAATAGGTATTTTCAAGAGATACGAACAGAAAGAGCTTCCTGGCGATGTTGCAACAGTCGCTCCAGGGTGAGGGGCCCTTCGATGTGTTGCCAAGGCAAGGGATCCGCTGGATCCCAGTGGCTGTGCACGTAGTAGTCTAGGGGCGGCAGTTGCCCTTTAAGCGCTTTGAAAGCCCGCCGGTAGCTCCCCAAGGATTCCCCAAAGTCCCGCGCCAACTGCAAGACCTTTCCCACCCGCCGATCCCCTCGCGAGATGAGGGCCTGGATCACGGACCAGCTATAGCTTTCCGGGCGCAACTCCACCCCCAGGGGACGCAGATGTTTCTGGAAAAACTGCAGTTTTTTCTCGGCTTGGGGATCCACTCCGTACCACTGAAAAGGGGTGTGGGCTTTGGGCACAAAGGTGCTGCAACCCAGCGTCAGGCGCAGGCCGGGAGCCGCTTTTTTGAGCTCTTGGAAAAGGGCTACTGTGGCCTCCAGATCTGCCTGGGTTTCCGCCGGGATCCCTACCATGCCGTAGAACTTAATGCCCTTCAGACCTCCAGCCTGGGCGTGGGCTGCTGCTGCCAAGATTTCCGGGTTGCTTAACTTCTTGTTGATGATCTGGCGCAGTTGTTCTGAGCCACTTTCGATGGCCACCGTAATGGACTGGCTGCCCCGGCGGGAGAGTACCTGCGCCAGACGTGGAGTTACGGTAGCCGTGCGCACCGAGGCCAAACTGAGACGCACCTGCTCGAAGCGATCCTGGGCCAAGTGCTCCAGCAACTGCTCGAATTGCGGGTGTTGGGTTACCGAAGCCCCCAGCAACCCAATCCGCTGGGTAACCTGCAGCCCCCGCTCCACCGCCGGGATCAAATGCCCCTCCACATCCGCCACCCGGAAAGGCAGGGTGAGATAGCTGGCCAGGCAAAACCGACACATCTCCGGGCAACTGCGCACCACCTCCACCATGTAGATGCTCTCCCAGGCCGCTTTGGGGGTGACTACTGTGGAAACCGAGAGGGTGTTGCCGCGGAAGGTGTGTTTGCGAATGGAGCTAGGGATCCCGGCCACTTTGGGGAGCACCTTCTCCACCGGGCCGTCGGGCTCCCGGTATTGGGGTTCATACAAGCCGGGCACATAGATCCCTGGCACCTGCGCTAGCGCCTGCAATTTCTCAGCCCGGGATCCCTGGCGCACCTGCCGATAGATCTCAATCATCTTCTCCAGAAGACCTTCCCCATCCCCCAGCAAGATCAGGTCAAAAAACTCGGCAAAGGGCTCAGGGTTGGCCGTCAGTACCGGGCCGCCGCCAAAGACCAAGGGGTGGGCTTCTTCCCGCTCCTCAGATCTGGGAGGGATCCCGTGTCGTTCCAGCAGAGCCAGGATATGAACATAGTCCAGCTCCCAGGACAAGGAAAAGCCGAACAGCTCCGGCTCCCGGGGCAGGGGCTCAGCCAGATCCGTAAAGAGGCGGGAGACGGCCACATCTCGGCGGCTGGCCAGCAGACTCCAGATGACTTGATAGCCCAGGCTGGTGATCCCCACTGCGTAGGTGTTGGGAAAGGCATAGATTACCCGCACCGCGTCGGGGTCAGGCGTGGCCGGGGCGAAGAGCAACTGCTCCAGGGCAAACTCTGGGGTAGCCAAGGGATCCCGCTGTGTTGGATTGAGGTTTGGGTTCTGGCTCGGAAGAGTTTTGATTTGCCTGCCGAACTTTTTTGGCTCCTGCATGCTAACAAAAGCTAGCATCTTTCACCAATGCAGATTGCCGGAACAGGGCAGTTCTGCCCAAGCAGGCAGGAAAACCCCACATGCGCCATTGCGGTCTCGGTGCAACCGCGATCCCCTGCAGCAAAACTCATTCCAAAGCCCAGACTTCCGGCAGAAGCCGCCCTCTACGAGCAAAGTGTACGGGCAAAGTGAGGGTAGAGCGTATATCATTACCCCTTCGGCTGGGCAATGTCGAACTCGGCGTCGTAGTCGAAGTCCTCCTCTTCGTCAGCCCAGTCTTCTTCCAGCCTCTCGTCCCCCGCCAGCTCCTCTTCCTCCAGGCGGCGCTTTTCTTCGTATTCCTCATCCTCTAGGCCCAAAGCAGCCCGCTCTGCCCGCCGCTGGAAGCGCTCCAGTGCCGCTGGAGTGATGAAGGGATAGGGCAACCCTTGGGCTTGGGCCTCCTCCAGCGCTGCGCGGTAGCTCTCCACTTCCTTGATGTCGATTTTCCAACCGGTGAGGCGGGCTGCCAGGCGCACATTTTGCCCCTCTTTGCCAATGGCCAAACTGAGCTGGTCGCTGTTGACCAACACATGAGCTTGCTGGATTTCCGGATCCACTAGCCGCACCTCCACCACCTTGGCCGGGCTGAGGGCGTTGGCAATGTAGGTGGCAGGATCCGGCGACCAGCGGATGACATCGATTTTCTCGTTGCGCAGCTCCGCTACCACCGCCTGAATCCGGGATCCCCTCGCGCCAATACAGGCCCCCACTGGATCCACGTCCCGCTCCACCGTATCGACCGCAATCTTGGTACGTGGCCCCACATTTCGGGAAGGGGGGTTGGCCTCCCGCGCCACTGCCACAATCCGCACGATATCCTCTTCAATTTCTGGCACCTCGTTGGCAAACAGGTTCACCACCAAGCCAGCATCGGCCCGGGAAACCAAAAGCTGTGGCCCCCGCCGGGATCCCTCATAGACTTTCTTGAGATAGACCTTCATCACCGCGTTGGGAGTGTAGCGATCGCTGGCCAGCTGTTCCTTCTTGGGCAGTTCTGCTTCCACCTCAGGTTGTCCGAAACCGCTGGATACCGACATGATCACCGTCTGCCGCTCGGTGCGCAGCACCCGTGCCTGCAGTACGGTTTTTTCCAGATCGCGGAACTCTTCCTGAATCAGACGGCGCTGCTGATCCCGTAACTTTTGCGCCAGCACCTGCTTGGTTTGGATGGCCGCCATGCGGCCAAATTCCGCCTGTTGTGGGGTGACATCATCTGTGACTTCCCAGCCTACTTCGGCTTCTGGGTAATCCTGCTGCACGTCGTACAGAGAGATCTCGTGATCCGGATCCTGTACCTGCTCAACGATGGCTTTGGTGGCCAAAACGCGAAAGCCTCCTGCCTCCACATCCAACTCCACATCGAAATTGCGGAAGTGGTCTTCTGCAAAGACCACATCTCGCTGGATGGTTTTGCGGTAGCGTTCGTAGCCCTTGAGCAGCGCCTCTCGCAGGGCATCGGTGACCACATGGCGGGGCAAGTTGCGCTCCCGCGAGATCATCTCCACCATTTCCGCCAAACCCGGCAGAGGCACCATCGCCATAACCACTGTCCTCCTGCACAAACTTCGTGAAACTTGCTGTTGCTATTGCTCCACAGCGGGAACTGAACCCGCATCTCTGATGCGAAGGGAGGGCCGCACCACCTGCGGTCAAACGCTCTCTCTATCTCCGGTCTCCTAGTCAGTTTCCGATGAGAGGGCAACCCGCTGCACCGAAGCGCGGGGCAACTGAACTCGCCGCCCCTTGAGGGATAAGGCAACCCTCTCCTCATCCCGACCCAGCAGGTGTCCTGACCAAACGGCTTTGCCCTTGTAGGGTGGATCCAAGGTCACCTCCACCGCGAATCCCTTGAAAACCACAAAGTCGCGATCGCTGGTGAGAAGGTTGCTGATGCCAGGGCTGGACACCTCCAACACGTACTGGCCTGGGATCAGATCCACCCGATCCAGCTCGACTTCTAAGGCTTGGCTCATGGCTTCGCAATCGGCATGGCTGGTTTCTCGGTCGGGATCCAGTGGGCGGATATCCACCCGCAGAACTGGCGGATGCTGGTTGGTGTGGAAAACCATCTGCACCAACTGGTATCCCAGTTGAGCGGCCAAGGGACGGGCCAAGCTCTCCAACTGTGGAATAAGAGGGTGAACCATAACCAACTTGTCACCAACCGGGTGTTGCCGCCAGATCCAAACCCCTTTGAGCCGGAGCTGGCAAAGGGGACAGTAAGCCCCCTCAAAAAGCAAAGAAGTGGGTACCACCCACTCCCCGTTGCTATCGCGGAGCTCCTTGAGGCTCGCCCAGAATCAGTACAGACTTCGAGCGCATCCCCCCTACCTCCTAATTTAGAAGATCTCCTCCGGTTTTGTCATGGGGATCTCCAAAAGGCAACATCTATAATGTGGACAACTGCGGATTTGCCCAGATATCCAGCCGCGTTTTGTGGGGTTTCCTATGACTGTTGCCTTTTCCTACCCGATCTTCGGCCCCAGCATTCAGTGCCCCCACTGTCGGCAAACGATTGCGGCCCTCACCCTGACCGATACCTACCTCTGCCCTCGCCATGGTGCATTTGAGGCGGATGCTGAACAAGAGGAGCTGGTACACCTGCAATCCGGACGGCGCTGGCGCTTTTGGGAAGGTCGCTGGTTTCGTCAGCACACCCACGCCGATGGGATCCGTTTTGAGATTCATGAAGAGTTGGATCGGCTGCGCATGCAAGGAATGCGAGCCACTCAGGTGATCGTGGCCGAGCGCTACCGCCAGCTGCTCACCCCTTATCTGGAGCAGGGATCCCACCGTCGTCCTGGCCCACCTCGCCTCTATGGCTTGCCCGTCAGCTTCAGCTCCCAAATCCCAGAGGATAGGGGTGGATCCCCTCAGCGCTGGCGGGTGATCAACTTTGAGCTGACCTACGAGATCGACCCGGCCATGCGGCAGCCGCAATCCCGTCTGCAACTGTGTGATTAGAAAGGCGAACAGGTAGAGAGCTGTTGGAAAATTGGTGGCTGCTCAAGTCTTCTAGAACTGGAAGTTTCCTTCCGCGGCGGGAAGCGCTATGCCTTGATAGGTGTAGCCAATGAATCTCGGCTGGTCAGGCATATAAAACCGCTCCAGTTGCTCAAACCGAAACCCCGCTCCCTGGATCAACCGAGCCATATCTCGGTTTAGGTTGCAGCCATCTGCGATTACCTTTTGTATAGGGTTAAGACAATTTTGCCATCTTTGCACCTGGGGATCCTCACTGAGGCCGTGTTCGAGAAAAAACAGCTTTCCCCCTGCTCGCAACACCCGCCGGATCTCTCTCAAAGCCTTGGCCACATTGGGAATGCTGCACAATGTCCAGGTGCTGACCACGCTATCAAAACTCTGGCTTGGAAAAGGCAGTTCCTGGGCATCCGCCACCTGCCAATCAACGGCGATGGGAGAAGAGGCAATGCGCCGACGAGCCAGGGATCCCATGCCGGGATTGGGGTCTACCCCTGTGATCTTGCGAATGTGCTCTGGGTAGCAGGGTAGGTTGAGGCCGGTGCCAAAACCAATCTCCAGAACGGATCCCTGCACATGGGCCAGAAGCTGCCGCCGATAGCGCTCTATCCGTTCCCCCGAGAGGGCCAGATCCAACAGTTGCGGGAAGATCACTCGGCGATAGAGGTTCATGCAACCATTCCCAGATATTCAGGCATTCATCTTTGAGCAGCTTAAACCGTCTGGACAGGTTGCGGTTGAGCGGTCACCTTCAGGGAGTGGAGGGCATAGCAGGCCAGCAACCAATTGAGCAGGCGGGCCACCACGCGAGCGGTTTGCCGCGTTGCGGATCCCACCGCCACCCCTCCCAGCGAAAGGCCAACCACAGGACGAGCAGCAAAGATGGCCTCACAGGTCTGCAACAGTTGCAACCAACTCACCCCCCCTGGCTCTGGGTGATGCACGGCGGGCGCCAAGGAAGGATCCAGCACACTGCAGTCCACCACCAAAAACACCGGTTGATCCGGCAAAGAGGCCACCACCTGCTGGGGATCCCAGCCATCTTGGGCCCAGAATATTGGGCTGTGGTGGGCTTTCAGCCATGCGTAGGCCCGCGCACTGCCGCTGCGCAACCCCACATGGATCACCGGCAGCATGTGCTGGTAGAGCAACTCCACCCAGGCAGCACTGCCATAGCTTGTATCTTGATCCGGCTGGGTCGTCTCTGGGGGCGGCATCAGGTTGGCATGAGCGCTGCAATGCACCACACTCAGAGTTGGGTAGTGCTTCCAGAGGGCACGAATGGCCCCCCAACTGGCGGCCAAGACCGAAGGCAACAGCACCGGCCATTGTTGTCGTCTCCAAGCTTGAGTCACCGCCGCCTCACACATGCCGTAGGGAGGCTCATCCACCAGCCCCGGCAACTGCGCCACCGCCAGCTTATCCACATCGATCCCCAACCTCGGCTCGAAGGCACACAGCTCCGAACCGGCATTGAGAATGGCCATCGGAGCCTGAGTATCGTGGCCAAAGGCGGTGGGAATGAGAATGACCCTAGCGTTGGATTGCGAGCTGGGATGGAGGGACCACTGGGCCATGGGCGTTGTTCCTTTTCCAGAAAGCTGTGGGTCTCCGGCTTGTTCTATGGTGGCCTACAGGGCGCCCAGGGATCCGTCTGAGGGCCAGCCAGTCTGCTACGAAAGATTACAGTTCCCAGGCGGAACTGGGGCCAAAAATCGAGTCAGTGGTAGATTCAAAGTGCTTCGCGCCGCAAACCGCGGTTTGGACAAGGCAAACCACCGCAAACCACAACGAGTTGAGAAAGGTAGACTATGGCTGTGATGGAAGGCGATCCTCGTCAGGGAGCAAAGCTGCCTCTATTTGGGGGATCCACCGGAGGGCTGTTGAGCGCAGCCGAAACCGAAGAAAAATACGTCATCACCTGGACGGGCAAGCCGGGGCAGGTGTTTGAAATGCCTACCGGCGGCGCTGCCGAGATGGTGGAAGGCAAAAACTTTCTCACCTTTGCCCGCAAAGAGCAGTGTTTGGCGCTGGGTGCCCAGTTGAGATCCGACTACAAGATCAACGACTACCAGATCTTCCGCATTCCGGCGGGTGGAGAGCCTGTGTTGGTGCATCCCAAAGATGGCGTTTTTCCTGAGAAGGTCAACGAAGGCCGCGAGCCCATCGGCAAAGTGGATCGCAACATCGGCAAAAACAAAGAGCCGATTACCTACAAGTTCACCGGCGGGAAACCCTGGGATTGAACTCCCCACAGCTTCGCTCCCTACTGGGTTTCAGGATCCCCTAGCAAGGTCGGGGGATCTTTTGCTTGCCTGTTTTCGACAAAAAAGCTCCAGCCCACCTTGAGCTGAAGCTACGCCCGGAAGCGCTGGGGATCTCCTATATGTAGCCAGGGATCCCAGGGGCTAACCTACTTGGCAATCGCCGCGAAGAACTCCTTGGATTTCACTGGGTCGGGGTGCATGGTTTTCTGGCCGGGCTGCCAGTTGGCCGGGCAAACTTCATCGGGGTGAGATTGCACGTATTGGATAGCTTGCAGGGTGCGCAAGGTTTCATCCACACTACGGCCAAAGGCCAGGTTGTTAATGGTGGCGTGCTGGATGATCCCTTCTTTGTCGATGATGAACAGGCCGCGCAGCGCCACACCCGCTTCCGGATCCAGGACATTGTAGGCAGCGCTGATCTCCTTTTTCAGGTCAGAGACCAGAGGATACCTCAGCTCACCCACCCCTCCAGCCTTGCGGTCGGTTTGAATCCAGGCCAGGTGAGAGTATTCGCTATCCACTGAAACACCCAGGATCTCGGTATCCAGCTTGGCAAAGTCGTCATAGCGGTCGCTGAAGGCCGTGATCTCCGTTGGGCAGACAAAGGTGAAGTCCAAGGGGTAGAAAAACAACACCACATACTTCTTACCCCTGTAGTCGGAGAGCTTCACCGTCTTGAATTCCATGTCATAGACGGCGGTGGCGGAAAAATCGGGAGCGGGCTGCCCCACTCGCAGGCATCCTTCCTGAGACATAAATCAACGCTCCTTGCGGTAAAGTGCAAATGTAAACCAAACCTAACATACCATACTCATAATGACTCTGCCTTAACTCGATAGATAGCGACGGATCCCAACTGCTGGGATCCGGATAATCCCCATTTTTCCATGCTGATCGGTTCGGCTCTGCAAGGGATCCTGTTGTCATGAGGGTGGCGCTGGAGTTCCTCTATCACTTCTGTTGTGACCGCTGTCGGCGGTGGTGGAGCCAGGCCGATGTGGAGCCCCAACCTGGGGATCGCCTGTATTGCCCCTATTGCGGCCATCAAAATTGTGTGGAGCGCATCGATACCTTTCGCAATGCTGCGCGGGGCAGTTGCCTGACCCATCCCCCCGATGCCCCTTCTCCAGAGCCGCGTCCGCCCTCTGAAAAACTCGGGGATCGGCCTCAGGAGAAGCGATCCCCAATCTAGTTATCCTGGGCAAACCTAGTCCTCTTGCCCCTATGGGGCAGCCAGCCGCTAGAGCCTGTCAACCGTTCAACGCATCCGCCAGAGTTCCCCGGTGTGAAGATGACCATAGGTAGAGGTCAACCTCAGGCGAGGAAGAATCCACCAGATAGCGACAGAGGCGGCGCTCTTCCAGGATGGCGGTGGAGCAGCAGCAACTGTAAACTTCCAGATAGTCGTCCGGCTCCGCCTCAAAGATCGCCTGCTGGCCGGGGAAGAGGGTGCGCTCCCAGTGGCCGGGGATCGTTCGGATCACCTGAACCTGTCCGGAACGGTTGACAAAAGCGTATCTTTTCATTGCGTTTTTTTAATGGTGTTAAGAAAAACTTATTGCCCTTAAAATAGGCTACCATCCCTGATCCCCAAGCGGCAATAGTAAGCCGCCAGGACGGGGATCGCTCTTCCTGACTGGCTTTGGGAGATTTGTTCTCTCAGCTTATTGGGGTTGAGAGAATGGGATCCCGAGGAGAAGCCTGCCCTGGTAAACTGAGGGGAAGAGTCTGAAGATATCCTTAAGTTGGCCTTCACCATTCCGAGATCAGCAAGGGGGCACATCGTGGACAACAAGTTGGGGCTAGAGATCATCGAAGTCGTGGAGCAGGCTGCCATTGCCGCCGCCCGCTGGATGGGCAAAGGGGACAACAAGACCGCCGACCAGGTGGCTGTAGAGGCCATGCGGGAGAAACTCAACCAGATCCCTATGCGCGGTCGCATCGTCATCGGGGAAGGAACCCGCGATGAGGCCCCCATGCTCTACATCGGCGAAGAAGTGGGCATCTGTACCCGCCCGGATGCTGAGCAGTTCTGCCGTGTGGAAGAGCTGGTGGAGATCGATATTGCTGTGGATCCCTGCGAGGGCACCAACCTGGTGGCCAAAGGCCAAAACGGCTCTATGGCGGTGCTGGCCATCTCTGAGAAAGGTGGCCTTCTCCATGCCCCGGACATCTACATGCAAAAGCTGGCGGCTCCGCCCCAGGCCAAGGGCAAGGTGCACATCGACTATCCGCCAGAGAAAAATCTCAAGATCATCGCCGAAAGCCTGGATCGGGAGGTGTCGGATCTGACGGTGGTGGTCATGGATCGCAAGCGCCACCTCGATCTGATTCGCCAAATTCGAGAGGCGGGGGCGCGGGTGAAGCTGATTACCGATGGCGACATCTCGGCGGCTCTCTCGGCAGGCTTCAATGGCACCGGCATTCATGCCCTGATGGGGATCGGAGCTGCTCCTGAGGGGGTGATCTCGGCAGCCGCTCTGCGGTGCTTGGGCGCCCACTTCCAAGGTCGGCTGATCTACGATCCCGAGGTGGTTCAGGCAGGCACCTACTTGCCACCCGTGGAGGAAACGCGACGGGAACTCAAAGAAAAAGGCATCGAGGATCCCGACAAGGTGTGGGAGTGTGAAGAGCTGGCCAGTGGCAAGGAAGTGCTCTTTGCTGCCACCGGGATCACCGATGGCGACTTGATGCGCGGGGTGCGCTTCTTCGGGGGCGGGGCCCGCACCGAGACCTTGGTGATCTCCAGCCAATCCCGCACGGTGCGCTTTGTGGATACCATCCACATGAAAGATGGCCAGCAGCCCCGCGGACTGCAGCTGCGCTAAGGGATCCCTATCTAACATCCTCGCAGATCGGGGCGGCTTTCCCCTGGTGAAGGTCGCCCTTGCCTTTTTGGGAAAGTTACGAAATCTATCAAGCCCCAACCCGTGAAAACGTAATAACTCTTCAGCAAAATCCGGCAAAACCGGTTCGATACTGGTCTTAGGGTTTAGGTAGGCTGAGAAAAGTTACCTAAGCTTGCTGGAACCGAGTCAAGGGATCCCCCATATCGGTTACAGCTTTTGCCTTCTTTCTGAAACAATATTTGCTTTTGTTCAGAGTTTTTGTTTTTAATAACTTTTGCTGTTGCTGTACAGACGACGGAGAGGCATGTTTATCGCGGTTGTCGGTCTTAGCCATCGCACAGCTCCTGTGGAGATTCGGGAGCGCCTCAGCATCGCGGAGGCGGAGGTGGGAGAGACGATCCAGCAGCTTCGCGCCCACCCCCACATTGAGGAGGCTGCGATCCTCAGCACCTGTAACCGGCTGGAGGTCTACATCGTCACCTCAGAAATGGAGAGTGGTGTCCGGCAGACGATGCAGTTCTTGGCTGAGCTGAAAGGGATCCCCTTGCCCCAACTGCGTCCGCACCTGTTTACCCTTCTTTACCAGGATGCGGTAACCCACCTGATGCGGGTGGCTGCCGGACTAGATAGCTTGGTGCTGGGAGAAGGGCAGATCCTCTCGCAGGTAAAAAAAGCCCAGCAGCTGGGCCAAGCCTGCAACGGCATGGATCGCATCCTCAATCGCCTTTTTAAGGCAGCCATTACCGCCGGCAAGCGCGTCCGTACCGAAACGGAGATCGGCACCGGCGCCATGTCCATCAGCTCGGCAGCGGTGGAGTTGGCTCTGCAAGAGCAGGGATCCCTCTCTCAGGGCAAAGTTACCGTGGTGGGGGCGGGGAGAATGGCCCGTCTGTTGGTGCAGCACCTGTTGGCCAAAGGGGCAGTCGATATCACGGTGGTCAACCGCTCCCTGGAGCGGGCCGAAGCCCTGGCCAAGCAATTCGAGCAGCCGATCCAGGTGTTGCCCTGGGAGTCGCTGCTGAGCAGCGTGGCCGAGTCCAACTTGGTCTTCACCAGCACCGGTGCCACCCAGCCGATCCTCACCTACCAGCAACTGGCAGGGGTGCTGCAGCCAGATCAGCCGCTGTTGTTGGTGGATATCTCTGTGCCCCGCAACATCGATCCCGACGTGGAAAAGCTGAAGGGGGTACAGGTGTTCAATGTGGATCACCTCTCCCGCATCGTGGAAGAAAACCGCGCCCAACGGCAAAAGCTGGCTCTGGCTGCCGAAGCCCTGGTGGAAGAAGAGGTGGATCAATTCATGGAGTGGTGGCGTTCTCTGGAGACGGTGCCCACCATTTCCAGCCTGCGCCACAAGGTGGAGTCCATCCGCGAGCAGGAGATGGAAAAAGCTCTCTCCCGCCTGGGCAAGGACTTTGCCGAGAAGCACCTGGAGGTGATCGACGCCTTGACCCGCGGCATCGTCAACAAGATCCTGCACGACCCGATGGTGCAACTGCGGGCCAAACGGGATATTGAGGCGCGGCGGGCAGCCATGCGGATCTTGCAGGAACTGTTCAACCTGGATCCGGTGGTGTTTCAAGCCCAGCAGGAGCGCTAGGGATCCCTTGGCGAAGAGCGCATGACTTGAAGAATTGTAACAGCTCTCCCATCTGGGGTGGAGGGCACCCCTTAGGATACAAAGCGTAAGCAACAGGATCTGGGATTATGTTCGGACAATACGAAGTTTTTGTGCAGTTGGCCCTGCTGGCCTTGATTGTCTTGGCAGGCCCGGCGGTCATCCTGCTGCTCTATCTGCGCGGCGCCGATATGTAGGGGATCCCTCTGGATATTGAGGCAGTCGGGATAACCCTTTGGGAGTGCTGGGGCTAAGCCCAAAGCCAGGAGTGTTTAGCAACGTAACGCTCCTTTGCGTTAGAGTTGTAAAGAAATCCCTAAGGCACTCCTGCTTGTAGGGCGACATCCTGCTGGTCAATGGTTAATATGTCACTCCCCATCCGCAACGTTGCCATCATCGCCCACGTCGACCACGGCAAAACTACCCTTGTGGATGCCCTGTTACGCCAGGCGGGCATCTTTCGGGAGGGGGAAGACATTCCCACCTGTGTGATGGACTCCAACACGCTGGAGCGGGAGCGGGGCATTACCATCTTGGCCAAAAACACAGCCGTCCGCTACGGCGAAACCTTGATCAACATCGTCGACACCCCTGGCCACGCCGATTTCGGGGGCGAGGTGGAGCGGGTGCTGGGGATGGTGGAGGGCTGCTTGTTGATCGTGGATGCCAACGAAGGCCCGATGCCGCAAACCCGCTTTGTGCTGCGCAAAGCCTTGGAGAAGGGCCTGCGCCCAATTGTGGTGGTCAACAAGATTGATCGGCCTCGCGCCGAGCCCTACAAAGCCGTCGACAAGGTGCTGGATTTGTTCTTGGAGCTGGGGGCAGACGAAGACCAGTGCGACTTCCCCTATCTATTTGCCTCTGGGTTGCGCGGCTTTGCCCTGGAAGAAGCCCATCTCAAAGACTTTCTGGAAGGGAAGTACAGCGGATCCCTGGATATGAAGCCTCTTTTCGAGGCCATTCTCAAGCATGTCCCACCTCCCATTGGGGATCCCGGCAAGCCCCTGCAGCTGCAGGTCACCACGCTGGAGTATTCGGAATACCTGGGCCGGATTGTGATCGGCAAGATCCACAACGGCACCATCCGCCTGGGGGATCCATTGGCAGTGGTGAAAGAGGATGGATCCATCGCCAAGGGCAAAGTAACCAAGCTGTTCGGCTTTCAGGGCCTGCAGCGCATCGAGCTGACGGAAGCCACCGCCGGCCACATTGTCGCCGTGGCGGGGTTTGCCGAGGCCAACATCGGCCATACCCTCACCTCTCCCGAGAATCCCCAGGCTCTGCCGCTCATCAAAGTGGACGAGCCCACATTGCAGGTGATGATCTGCGTCAACGACTCCCCCTTCGCCGGGCAAGAGGGTACTTTTGTAACTTCGCGGCAACTGCGGGAGCGCCTGATGCGGGAGCTGGAAACCAACGTGGCGCTGCGGGTGGAAGAAACCGATTCGCCGGATCGCTTTTTGGTGTCGGGGCGGGGCGAGCTGCACCTGGGCATCCTGCTAGAAACCATGCGGCGGGAAGGCTATGAGTTTCAGGTGGGGCAACCGAAGGTAATTTTCCGCGAGGTCAACGGCCAGCCCTATGAGCCCTATGAGTGTTTGGTGCTGGATGTGCCGGAAGCGACGGTGGGGGCCTGCATCGAGCGGCTGGGGCAACGGCGGGGAGAAATGCAGAACATGATGGTGGGATCCGATGGTCGGGCTCAGCTGGAGTTTGTCATTCCGGCGCGAGGGCTGATCGGCTTTCGGGGGGAGTTTATCCGCATCACCCGCGGCGAGGGGATCATGAGCCACAGCTTTTTGGAATACCGTCCCCTGACCTCTGAGATGGAAATGCGCCGCAACGGGGTGCTGATTGCTTTTGAAGAAGGGGTGGCCACTACCTATGCCCTCAAGAATGCGGAAGATCGAGGTGTATTCTTTATTACGCCAGGTACCCGCGTTTACAAGGGCATGATCGTGGGCGAGCACAACCGTCCCCAGGACTTGGAGTTGAACGTCTGCAAGACCAAGCAACTGACCAACCACCGGGCTGCGGGCGGGGAGGAGCTGGTGCACTTGCAAGCGCCGGTGGAGATGACCCTGGAGCGGGCTTTGGAATACATCGGCGAGGATGAGCTGGTGGAGATCACGCCCCAGTCGGTGCGCCTGCGCAAGGCACAGTTAACGCCCTCTCGCCGCTAGTTTTCTCAGCCAACTGGAAGAGAGCATGACTCTAGTCAATAATAAGCTCAACTATACTGAAAATAATGTATAATATGCTCAGTACGGATTACTACCAGTTGATCTTTCTGTTTACTTTCGAGTCTGCCAACATGGTAGCCAAAGCAAAGCAGAAAATTGGTAGTAAGACGACACGGAAACTGCGCTTTGGGTATTCTACTCAAAGCTTTGCGGGATACCGCCATTCTGTTTGGAAACAAACAGAATGCTATCGCTGCATAGTTGAACAGTGATGTTCAGCAGTGTTCAGCGTAAATGTATCAGCCTGGCTCACCACCGCCGCAGGTAAGAGGCCAAGTTGGGGAAATAGAACGCCCCCCAAATCCCCAGCAGGATGACTCCCAAGCCGAACACAACCAGCCAAAGGCGCGGTCGGCTGTGCAGCTTATTGGATCCCACCTGGACGTAGGCCAGATCCACCCAAGCAGTATTGCCGCGGCGGAACCAGCCCACCACTTTGACGCGCCGGCCCACCAGGGCGCGGATCCGCTTCAGGCCGGAAAAGACATTGCCCACCGGCCCCAAAGGGGAAGTAAAGCGCACCGGGATCAGCCCTGTGGCCTCTTGCAGCTTCAGCTCTGCCCCCAGTTGATAGCCGGAGGGGCCCAGTCCCACCAACTCCCCCTCCAGCTCCACCCATTGTCCGCGGCGGGGATCCGCGTCGGGATCCGCCAGCAAGCTGAGCACATCCGTCGGCCTTGCCGGCAGGGATCCCCCGTACATCAACCCCGCTTTGGCCCACAAGCCCACCCCGTAGCCCACCACCGCTGCTGCCGCGATCACCTTGGGATCGAGACGGTTTTGCAGCAGCAGGTAGAGGATCAGCCCCACCAGCCAGCCAATGAGGATCCCGACCACTTCGGCTGCGTAGATGGCCAGATCCAGCCAAAACCGGCTTTGCAGGCGGGCCACATCCAATTTGGACCCGGATCCCAGGCTCAGCTCCGGCAGGAGGCGCAGCCGCTCTCCATATCCCGCCAAGACCTTGAAGCGGTGCCCCGGCAGCGGATGGCTGGAATTGACCTGCATCCAGCGGGCCCAAGGGTTGATTTGATCCCAAAGAAAGACTTGGCCAGCTTGGGAGGGATCCTGGAGGCGGGCGGCAGCACTGGCAGCGGCGATGGTTTTGAAGTCCAAAAAGCTGAACAGGCGGGTGCAGTGCAACAGCGAGGAAGGTCGGCGGTCGTTTTTGTGGGCCTCTTGTAAGCCGGCAGCCGATTTGAGCAGAGCAGCGATCAGCCCGTTCGGGTTGCCGGTTGCCTGTACGGCAAAATGGTCGGCATGGTAGGTGCCCAGGCGCGAGAGGAAAAACAGGGGATAGGAAAGCACCGTGTAGATGAGGTAGAGCAGAGGGGCCACATGCCCGATCAGATCCCGCCGCCGACTTTGGCCGCGCCCCTCCCCCAGCTTGCTCACCTGCTCCAAGGCCAGGTAAACCAGTTGAATCGGGGATCCCAGCAGGGTCATGACCAGGATATCTCCATTAACAATTCGCCCCAGGGCCTGGGCGTAGACGGCGGCAATCTCATCCTCAGAAAGCTGCTGCAACAGGGCTTGGGTGACCACAATGCGGCAGCCATCAGAAAAAGTGCCGTAAACAAAGGCCAGCGGCCCAGCATCCGGGATCACCCCCAGTCGGGGCTGTTTTAGCTGGTTTTGGGCACAGATGCGCTGCAGCAGGCGCGCCGTTTCGGGGCTGTGGCGTTCGATTTCGCCAAGCCTGGCCCAACGCAACTTGTGCAGCCGTTGGTGGAGCTGATCCATCAGCCAGGGGGCAAAAAAGAGAAGGCCTACTCCAAAGTTGACCGCCAGGCTGCCGGCCACCAACCACCGCAGGCCATTGCGCAGCCAGGGCAGCAACCCCTGCAAAAACCAAAGCTGCCGCGGAAAACTCAGCCGGCCAAAATCCAGATGGCTGCCTACCAACACAAAGCTCAGCCACCAAAGGAAGACAATGCCCACCCCTAGGGATCCCCACTTGGCCCAATGCAGGGGGCCGGCCCGCTCCGGCAGGGGGATCTTCATACCCAGTTGGGCGGCCCGTTGACGGGTGGACAGGGATCCCGCTCCAGGAGACGGCTCCTCTGGGGGAGCAGAACGCGGTTCGACAGGTTTGGCGGACGGAGCAGCCAGGGACTCTGTTGCAGTGAGCAGGCGAAGCAAGATCTTCTTGGCCCAGCCTTGCGCCTGGGGGTTGGGGTGTTGCAGCAGCTCTAGGCAGAGGGACCGTGCCTTCTCCGTCTGGCCCAACTGGTGGTAGGCCCGCACCAGGTTCATTTGGGCTTCCAGGGCTTCGCCGTCAGATGAGTCTGCCGGGATCCCTAATGCTTTGTCCTGCTGACGGGATTGGGCCAGGTAGCCTTCAAAAAGTTGGATGGCCTCTTGAAGGCGGCCCTGCCGCAGGGCTTCCTTGCCCGCCTGGACGGCATCGGGGATCATCGGCTTGCTCCTTGCCTGGTAGGGTCTGCTTCTGGAGATCGGTTGGATCCATCTGCTCCCCCAGCTTACTCAGGGATCCAACCCCGAGAGACTGGATCCCCCCTAAAGGGGGTAGCAGAGCAAGCGCCGCCGCAAGCGATCCAGAGCCGTCTGGGCGCTCCACCAACGCACCCCCTCTCTGCCGCGCAGGCTGCCAAACCGGTACTCGTGTACTTCCACCTTCCCTTGCGGATCCGCCAAACCCAGATACACAAGACCGACTGGCTTGGTGGCGGTGCCTCCCTCTGGCCCGGCAATGCCGGTGATGCTCAAGGCCCAGTTGGAGCCCAGGACTTGCTTGGCCCCCAGCGCCATTTGGGCGGCCACCGCCTCGCTCACGGCCCCGTGCTGTCGCAGGGTTTCCGGATTCACCTGTAAAAGCTGCTCCTTGATGCGGTTGTCGTAGGCCACGATCCCCCCCACAAAATAGCGGGAGCTGCCCGGGATCCCGGTCACCAACTGCCCCAGCAGCCCGCCGGTGCAGGATTCTGCCACCGCCAGAGTTTGACCCCGTTGCAGCAACAGCTCCCCCACCACACCGGCCAAGGTGGCGTCATCGCTGCCGAAGTAGTCTTCTCCAGAAATCTGTAAAATCTGCTCCACCACCGGGGCGATCAAGGCTTGGGCCTCTTCACGACTGGGAGCACGTCCGGTAACCCGCAGGCGTACCTCCCCCTGGCTGGCGTAGGGAGCCACCGTAGGGTTTTCCCCCGCCAACAGGGATCCCAGCCGTTCGGCCAGCGTCGATTCGGGAATGCCCCAATAGCGCAGTACCCGGCTGTAGAACACCTCTTTTCCCCAGCCGATGGAGCGCAGATAAGGCACGGCGGTCTCCCGCCACATGTGTTGCATCTCCCGCGGCACCCCAGGGAAGGTGAGAATGTGCAGGTCGGGCCGGGGCTGCCAGATGAGGCCACAGGCGCTGCCCAGCGGGTTGGGCAACACCCTCGCTCCCCGGGGCAGAAAAGCCTGCTTGCGATTGCTCGGCGAGGGCACAAGGCCCCGCTGCCCGTACTTTTGCAGGATCTCTTCCCACACTTGGGGGTGCTCCACCATCTCCGCCCCAAAAAAGGAAGCCAGCGCCTCATGGGTGAGATCGTCCGGCGTCGGCCCCAAACCCCCGGTGATCAGAATCAAGCTGGAACGACCACAGGCCACCTCCAGCGCGTGGTGAATGCGGGCCTCGTTATCCCCCACCACCGTTTGGTAATAGTGGGGGATCCCCAGTTGCGCCAACTCGGCTGCCAAGTACTGGGCATTGGTATTGGTGATCTCTCCCAAAAGCAATTCTGTGCCGATGCAGAGGATCTCAGCCCCTTGGGGAATAGCAGTTTGCGGTGGGATCATGCTTGGCCTCGAGCTCAGCTCAGCCGCAAGAGAAGTATACAAGCAGGGAGGTCTCGGCCTCCCTGCGCGCCCCCAGATTTTGGGCTTGCAGTTGGCCATTCCAAATGGCGGTGAGACAACCGGCAAGTTTCCATCTCCGGCGCCGGCAAAAAGATTGGGGGACGAGATGTATCCGACAGCACAACAGCGACAGACGCTGCAGCAGTGGTTGGGAACAGCTCGGTTTGTTTATAACCGCACCCTAGATTTTCTGAAGTCTTTAGAAGGCGAGCGTCCACCTGGATGCAAGTAGCTACTCACCACATCTTGCCTTCTCTACCAGATTGGGCGAAGGCAGTCCCGTACCAAACCAGAAAGTGGCAGTCATTGTTTGCGTTGGCCCATTCAAGACTTGCGGGATGAGCGCCAAGGCGGCCAGGTTCTGGGTGGACAACTTTGACATTTATTCTTTGACATTTTCTTTGACATTATTTGACATTGTTTATTGTCTTGGTTTATTGTCTTGCTGCTCAAGTTTCAGACCTCCAAGATAGCGGTCAGAAAGCAGCGCCAGCTACATGCCAAGACGGTGCGCTTGCTACTGGTGGGCGCGTAGTGCGTTCCAGGAACGGCCAGAGGCTGTGGCTGAGCAGTACGGGAAACAAGCATTGACATCCTCCCCGGCCTTTAGGCCGGAGATTCCTACCACGCTACGCATGGATGGCTCCTTGCGCAGTCGTCTCGGCGGGTTCCTGCTTCCGACCGCCCGTGCAGTTCGATCCAC